>JBHIVS010000074.1:0-10397 GCA_041987885.1 Pseudobdellovibrionaceae bacterium
GTAGAAAAGGAAGTGACCAGAGTAATTAACTACTATAACAAAGAGCGTCCGCAGCTTGGTCTAAGTAAAATGCCCCCGACAGAGTATCGGAGGCATTTAGTCGAACCGGCTTTTTATTAATCTGTCCCACAAATGGGGTACAGATCACTTCACCGAGGGTGGCTTTTTTTATTTTGTGAGTCTGATCCGGTTCTTGGCATTAGTCATGTTTCAAGTGTTCAAGATCTATTTTTTACTAAATCTTAATAATTGCAGACCCTAGTCCTTTAATTTTTAAAGGGGCTATATATGCATTGGCGACATTCTGGAAAATTTACTAAATCTTCCTATTTCATAATATTATCTAGTTACGATAACTCGATAATGTGGTACTTATGATAGAGAGTTTTGGAAATCATTTGGCTTATGATCTCTATGAAAACAACTTTACCCATAGAGTAAAAGGATTTCCGCAAGAACTCGTAAGAGTAGCGAGAAGAAAGCTGTTTTATCTCCATGAAGCCATGACCCTTCAAGATTTAAGAATCCCGCCGGGAAATCGGTTGGAGATTTTAAAGGGGAATCTAGAGGGTTTTTATAGTTTACGAATTAATAATAAGTGGCGAATTGTATTTAGATGGACCGGTCAGGGGGCTGCTGATGTTCGGGTACTTGATTATCATTAATAGGATTATATATGAAAAACTTAAAAAAATTTAAAGATCCTTTTCATCCTGGCGAAGTCCTTTTGGAAGAATTTATTATTCCACTAGATTATACTCAGGCCGCATTGGCAGATAAATTGGGTTGGACTAAGGCTAAGTTGAATGAACTGATCAAAGGCAAAAGAGGCATTACCGCAAATACAGCGCTAGATCTTTCTGAGGTATTAGGAACGACACCTGAACTTTGGATGAATATGCAGTCATCGTATGATTTGGCAGAGGCTCGTAAACAACGAGCCGGATAATTAATCTTTAATTTCAGTGTCTTTTGCTTGTTCTTTGAATTGCTCTTGAGCTGACTTTCTGAGATCCATGGCCTTGTGTTCAAGAGTTCCTTCAGGTTGACTGACAATCATTCCGTTGGAGCCAACAAATTTGTTTCCTAGTTTTGATTTCACTTCAAAGAAAATTTCTTTATTACGAATTTTTGAAAATCCACTAACAACTAAGGTGAATTTTTGTTTGCCACCTTGAGCTTCTTTAAAAGTTCCTGCAACCGATCCTTCAGAGACAATAACATCATCTGGAATTTTCCAAGAGTAAGTAATGTCTTCGTCGAAAGTATTGAGAACTTCGACATTTGCCTCTAGCAATACGTTCTCACTATCTCTTAAAGGAATTCCGGAGGGCGCACTGATTTGCACTCTAAAGGGAGATAGATGTTTTAGCTTTGGAGTCGGGTTGAAGCCATGACTTTCGCTTGAGGCAACAGAAGAGGCCTCGTCTAGACATCCCATCAAAGAAATAGCAGTTAATATAACTAGCGCTCGATACCACATAGGTCTACTCCATTAAGGGACAATTTATAATCTGCAGTTTTCCCTGACATTTCATTGGCTAACTTTTCATACGCATTAACTTTCACCACAACAAAATAGTATCCAGCAGAGAGACCTTTAAGGTTGACGGTCTCCGTAGTATTAGTCGTACGACTTTGTCGAACCAAGGTGGTTGAGGAATCACCACTAGCTAGATCTTTGTCTTCGACATAATCGTAGTCAATTTTATGAACGATTAAATCTAAATTCATAGGATTCACAGAGGTGTTTGCTGTGTAGTTCAGGGATAAAACACCATTTCCACCTGTGTATTGAATGATATAAAAATCATTATTAGCCAGAGGATGAGAGATATATCCTTGCGACACATTTTCTCCGCTAGAGGGACCAATCGTCGTATCTGAACAGGTCGCAGAGCTAGAAAGATATCGCGCGAAATGAACAGTAGAGTCAGCCTGTTTCTCGTTATTTAGTAAAGCATCAAGGTGAGTTGTTTGTACGGACTTGGCTGTCATAAGTTCTTTGAGTAAATAGTTAAAAAGGCCTGAGTTCGATAGAGGATATTTTCCTTTTGCAGCGAGGCTATAGGCATAAGGATTTACTGTGTTATTGCCTTCCTTATTTTCTCCGGAAAAAACTTGCCAAATATATTTAAATTCAGCATCTCCTCCGTAAATTGAAGTTAAATTATCAGTGAATAGGTATGTGCTTGAATTTCTACTGGCTTTAAATAAAAGACGGGCTATGGAAACTTCTCTAAAGTTTCCATAGCCAACCAGATCGGAGGATGTTCTGTCTAGGGCTGCTGTTTTGCCCGATTCATAAAGTGAAAAATCAATCTTTGCATAGCCATTACTAGGGTTATTGCTATTAGAATACCCAGAGGTATCTATATAACTATTGTAAACCGAGTTTGAGGAAAGGCCCGTGTGGCTGAGGGAATTTTTGATAAGATCAGATCCATTTAATACTTCAGATTGGAAGTAATTGGCAAAACCTTCACTCCAAGCTAAGCGAGCATCAATGATACCATTGCCATTATGAGATCCACCTCTGGATTTTGCATTGGAATATCTGTTCTCTAAAAAATGGCCGTATTCGTGAATGACGACGGAGTTGTCGAAGTGATCAGTATCCGCAGTGCTAATGTTGCCGTTCATGCCGCCTAAAATAAACATTTTATTTTCTGAAGGAATATAAAATGAAGATCCGTCAGCAGAGCTTCCATAGAAATAAGAGGCAGGGTTGAACCCTCTTTTCCAATAAACTTGCACTTTATCAGCAACGAACCACTGGTTTGTGTTCGTGGAAGGAACTCCACTTACAAGAGTGTCTTTGCCGATGGTTTTGCGAATATATTCATTTGTTAAATAAATCATGTAGTGAATATTAAAAGCACCACCTTCAACTTCACTTGAGATGGCATCGTCTGCTTGAGCAATCAAGTCGATACTCGATGTAAAATCCACCGAGGAGTTTGCAATTGCCGTTTCATCAAGAGCAAAAGTTTGCTCGATGAAATGAGGTTGATTGTTATATAGATCTTTTAGAACGCTGACTTTTAAAAAACTATTAAAAGAGCGCGAAAAGACCTTAATAGAATAGTTGCCTACTGTTTTTGGAATTCTGGCAGAGATATTTCCATTTTTATCTGTTTCGCCTTGCTGGATACGAGTTCCTTGAGAATTATAAATATGAAATTCAGCATAGGGAATTGGACGTAGTTCGCTGGATACAGGTCCTAAGTAATAGGTTCCACTGGATTCTAAAATAGGCCTAAATTTTGCCTCTGCTTTAAAAGTCACAAGTAATGAAGATGATTCTGTATAGGTTGTAGGTTGGGCGTAGTATCCTGGTTCTTTACTTGCGGAAAGAGTGGAGCCCATGTCGAGTTCAAGATTTCTAAGAGTACAAGAACTCGTTAGAAAAGCTACGACAACAAGATACAGATATAGATAAATTCGGGTAGAGTGAGCTTTTACCATGCGAGTATTCATCGGTAAAAAAAGGTATCTTCTGTATGAAATGAATAAAGAAAAACACAGAGAAAATGAAGTCTAAATCTGTGTAATGGCTTGGGATTGTCTTAGATTGAGAAGTGTCTTGATTTGAGAAAAAACAAAAGGCTCGAGGGCCACTCTGAAAAAGTAAACCTGTGCAGTAAAGTGGGTAACCATAATAACAACTTTAGGCTTCTCAGTACGAGCTGAGCTTGCTCACCATTGTCAGGGACAGTCCCCTAAAATATGCTTGTAAGGTTTATTTTCGTTGGAGATTTACGCCACCGAACCCTTCTAGAATTTATTCTATCATGCTCTGAGAACTCGTCAATGAATCAGGACTCTACATTTTTAAAATATTGCCGATTGAGACAATATGACACCTGAAAAAATAGATTTTATGTTTCCATTTGTGGTTTTTTTCTATGGACTTATTATGGTGCTTGTGTTGGAGCACCCGTTCTTTGTGCGTTTGGGGCAAGAGAGAATGGCTTTAGCTTATCAGAATCTTGCAAAACATAAATTTTTAGGGTGGATGTGCTTTTTTGTAGGTGGCCTTTGGGGCGCGCAAAATGTTTGGTACAGCACACTCTAAAAGATCGCATATTTCTCTCTGAATTGATTGACTCTCTATGAGGCAAGTTTTAGCTTGCCTAAGTATGAGTGAGAACAAAAATCAGCCTTTTAAAAAAGATGAATTGAAAGTCCAAAGTTCTTTGGGAATTGACGATATTTTTAGTTCTCAATCAGATCCTCAAGTTATTACTGTTGAGCAATTAAATATTCAAATTAAACAAAAGCTTGAGGGTGAATTTGGAATTATTTGGCTAAAAGGCGAAATTTCAAATTTTAAAGCCCATACTTCTGGTCATTTTTATTTCAGTCTCAAAGATTCTCGATCGCAGATCACGGCGGTTATGTTCCGTGGTCACAATATGCGCTTAAAGTTTAAGCCGAAAGATGGACTAGAGGTTATTGCAAGGGCTCGAATCAGTGTTTATGAGCCACGTGGAAACTATCAACTGTTAGTTGAACACATGGAGCCCGTTGGGGCCGGGGCTTTGCAAAAGGCGTTTGATGACTTAAAACTAAAGCTTCGCAATGAAGGTCTTTTTGACCCAGCAAAGAAAAAGAAAATTCCCGCTATGCCAAGAAATATCGCTATTGTGACCTCTCCAACGGGAGCTGCGATTCGAGATATTTTAAACATTCTTCAGAGAAGAGCTCCTTCTATTCAGGTGACAATTATACCTTCAATAGTTCAAGGTGCCGAGGCGGCTCCCCAATTGAGAGAAGCTTTTAAGAAAGCGACCTCTTTAAAAAACATAGATGCCGTGATCATTGGGCGTGGTGGTGGTTCTATTGAAGACATGTGGTGCTTTAACGACGAAGAGTTGGCGAGACTTATTGCTTCTTCGCCTGTACCGGTGATATCAGCCGTGGGGCATGAGATTGATTTTACGATCTGTGATTTTGTCGCAGATCTACGTGCACCAACTCCATCGGCAGCAGCTGAACTTGTAGCAAAAAGTACTCAAGAACTTTTATCTAAAGTTCAGTCTTTGGATAGATTAATGCTCAGTGCTTGGGAAAGATATTTTCGTCGATACAGAGATAGAGTTATTAGTCTTTCTAAACAACTCATTGATCCGAAAAGAAAACTTCAAGATTTGTCATTGAGAAATGATGATCTTTTAAATCGTCTCGAATTTGCTGTGCGCACTTTAATCGACAAGAGATCTCATCGTGTAGAGTTGGGGCGTCGTCGCCTAGGGAATCCGTTGCAAGTTGTTCAGCAAAAGAAAAATCAAGTTTCTAACAGTTCTGAAAAATTAAATCGTTTAATTGGTTTTGTGTTAGAAAGAAAACTTTTCCGTTTGCAAAAACAAATGTCGGTATTAGATAGTTTAAGTCCTTTAAAGGTTGTTGATCGCGGATACTCTATTGTTCGCTCTGGTGAATCTGTCGTAAAAGATGCATCGCAAGTTAAGTTGGACCAAGAATTAAACATTAAATTAGCACGTGGTGAGGTAGTCGCTACCGTCAAAGAAATTAAGGAGACTTAGTCATGGATTTTGAAAAAAATTTAAGTCGCTTGGAAGAAATTGTTTCTAAAATGGAAAAAGGTGATCTGTCTTTGGATGACTCTCTAAAATTATTTGAAGAGGGTGTTAAGCTGTCTCGTGAATGCGGGGCTCAGTTATCCGAAGCGGAGTCTAAAGTAAAAGTATTAATGTCTGTGGATACCAACGGAAATCCTGTGACTAAAGACTTTGTTTCTGAGGAGTAATTGTTTTGGATTTAGCCTACGAAATAGAAAAAGAAATTTCAGAAAGAGTTAACTTAGTTAACGCTTTCGTTGAAAATTATCTGAAGTCTTTAGATTTAAGTTCTTCGACGGCTATTAGTTCTTTGCAGGAATCTATGCTTTATTCTGCAACCAATGGCGGAAAACGTTTTCGCCCAGTTCTTTCGGTATTAACTGGAGAACTGCTTGGAGCCTCTGCAGAAAGAGTATTGCCTTTTGCTGTCGCGGTTGAATTGATTCATACTTATTCTTTAATTCATGATGATCTTCCGTGTATGGATAATGATGATATTCGTCGTGGTAAACCCACAAATCACAAAGTATATGGTGAAGACTTTGCGTTATTAGCTGGCGATGCTTTATTGACGGAAGCTTTTCATTTGGTGGCAGAGAGTTATGCGGATAATGGTTTTCTGGGGACACAGCTTGTGAAGCTTTTGGCGAAGGCTGCGGGAATCCGTGGAATGGTCGGTGGTCAGGCTATTGACTTGAAAGCTCAAACTGCGGTGTTTAATATTGAAGACCTTACGCTACTACATTCGTTAAAAACTGGAGCCTTAATCCAGCTAAGTGTAGAAGGTGCAGCAATGATTGCGGGAGCCAAGCCCTCGGATATTGAGTCATTGAAGAAATTTGGTGCTGGGCTGGGATTAGCTTTTCAAATCGCAGATGATATTTTAGATCACGGTGAAAAAGATCAGAATCAGCGTAGCTTTACAGGTTATTTGGGTATTGCGGGAACGCAAAGTTTATTGGCGCAAGTATCTCAGGAAGCTTTGCAGAGTTTGCATAAAGTTTCAACGGAGGCACCTTTGCTTGAACACCTGATCAACTTCAATCAAAAACGCAAGGTGTAGCTATGTCGGACGAAAAGCAACGTTTGGATGTTGTTTTAGTAGAGCGCGGATTAGCTCATTCTCGAACTCATGCTCAAGAACTTATTGATAGTGGCCAGGTCTATATGGATGATGGCCATCATAAAAAAACCTTAAAAAAATCAAGCTATCCTATTTTTTCTCATCTTAAAGAAAAAGTTTTTGTCATAGATGGACCGGCGAATCGTTATGTCTCTAGGGGTGGACTAAAACTCGAAGGCGCACTGAGAAATCTTAAAATAGATGTGCGCACTATGCGCTGTCTAGACGTGGGAATTTCTACGGGTGGATTTACAGATTGTCTGTTGCAAGAGGGTGCGGCATCTGTTGTCGGACTTGATGTGGGGCATGGTCAGGTTCACGAGTCCTTATTGAAAAATAATAAAGTAAAGGTATTTGAAGGGATCAATGCTAGACAGCTTTCTTCTGAAAGCGTGGTTTTGTTAAATGCCCCACCGCAAGGATATGATTTTGTGGTGATGGATGTTTCTTTTATTTCGATCACCTTGATAATTCCTGAAATTTTTAAAGTTTTAAAAAACGGTGGAAAACTATTAAGTCTAGTTAAACCTCAATTTGAGGTCGGCGTTGACGGTATCGCAAAGGGCGGTATAGTGAAAGACAGATCTCTTTATTTGGAAGTTGAGAATAAAATTAAGACTTTATGTGAAGGTATTGGCTTTAAGGTTGAAGCCTACATAGATTCTCCGATTCAAGGAAAGGATGGGAATAATGAGTTCTTTATCTGTTTGTACAAAGCTTAGTATTTTAGGTTTGATTGTATTTGCTTTGGGATGTCAGTCGATTAAAACACGCGAAGATATTCGTGGGAGTAAATCTGGCACGTCTGAATCCACAACTGTTCGTCCTGCAAATCCAAAGGGACCTTCGGAACCAGAGAATGTCGGCAGACCACCTCTGGCTGATGGGGATGAAGAGTATGAGGAAAATCCTGCGGTTATTTTGCCAGCTCCACCGGCGCCGGTGATTCCAAAACTTCCTAAAGTTGGAATTATTCTAGGGGGCGGCGGTGCTTTAACTTATGGACATATTGGATTTTTAAAAGAACTTCATAAATACAAAGTACCAGTACATGCTGTTGCCGGAATTGAATTTGCTTCACCTATGGCAGGTCTTTTTGCAAAAAAAGGTTCTGTAAATGATGTTGAATGGCAGATGTTTAAACTAAAAGACGACGATATTTTTAAAAAATCTTTGTTAGGTGCCGACAAAAAAAGCGATGTTGGGCATATGAAAGATTTTTTAGCGACGGCCTTTGGCAATGTTCGTGTTGAAAACTTTAGTCTGCCATTTGCTTGTTCGAGTCTAAATATTAAGGCCCAACAAGTTTATTTGATGAACAAAGGGAATCCAGTGGATCTGATGAGCACTTGTTTAGCTTATCCGCCCTATTTCAACATTCATAAAGGCAACATAGCAGCTCTTCGTGAGGTGACTTCTTTGGCGAATTATCTACGCCAAAGAGGCGCAAATTATATAGTGTTTGTAAATGTATTGCCTGCTCCGAACAAGGTGAAGTCCTATGTTGGAGATGTGAATAGTACGGAAAATGTTCTCTGGACGGAACTTGCGGTATTGTATAATAAACCTTTTGCAGGAGTTGATTCCGTTATTAGCTTAGACCTCAGCAAATATGGTATAACTGACTTTAGTAAGAACCGCGAGATTATGAATAAGGGGGCGGACTCTGCCTCTAAGCAAATCAAATCACTGAGTTCTAAATGGGGCCTTTAGGAGTTTAATATGAGCAGAAAGCCTAGTTTTGATATCAATATTTTCGTAGAGAGAAGAAAAAAAGTAGGAGCCCAAATTGCGGGTTCCGCCCTAGTAGTCGCTTCTCATCCAGAATACATTCGTAATCATGATTGTCATTTTCCCTATAGACAAGATTCAAACTTGTTTTATTTAACAGGTTGGGAAGAGTCAGAGTCCATTTTGATTCTTCGTCCAGGAATGCAGCCAGAGTCAGTGATGTTTGTTCGTAAGAAAGACATTGAAAGAGAAACTTGGGATGGTTTCCGCTATGGCCCAGAGGGTTGTGAGTCTGAATTTAAAATTGATCAAGCTTATCCGATCTCTGAATTCAAAACGATGGCGCCGAAGTTATTGTTAGAAGTTAAAGACGTTTATTATCGTCAGTTTAAAAATCCAGAAGCGGATGAATTGATGAAAGACGTATTGGAGACGACTAAAAACTTAAAAGGTCGTACTGGTCTTGGATTGATGACAATTCATGATGCTGACACTCTTTTGGGTGAACATCGTCTCATTAAATCAGAATACGAACTCACTCAATTAAGAGAAGCATGTGAAATCTCAGCACAAGGTCATATTGCGGCGATGAGATTTACTCGTCCAGGGGTTACAGAGAGACAAGTTCAAGGTGTATTGGCGCATAATTACTTTATGCGTGGCTCTGCTCGTGAAGGCTACAATCATATTGTCGCGTCAGGAAATGCAGCGACCACTTTGCACTATAACTTCAATGATCAGATCTGCAAAGACGGAGACTTACTATTGATCGACTCGGGTGCTGAGTTTAATTATTATACGGGCGACATTACGCGTACTTATCCTGTAAATGGTAAATTTACAGATGAACAAGCTCGTGTATATGAAGGTGTACTGAAAGTTCAAAAACAAATTTGCGACTTCGTAAAGCCAGGAATTGTTTTTAAGGAACTTCATGATATGGGAACATCATTGTTAACGGATTTAATGTTAGAGTTAGGTTTATTATCTGGTTCGAAGGAAAATCTGATTGCAGCCTTAGCGCAAAAAAAATATTACCCACATGGAATTGGCCATTGGCTCGGGATGGATGTGCATGATGCAGGTTTATATTTTAAAAATGGTCAGCCGCGTCCTTTAGAAGCAAACATGTGCTTTACGATTGAACCAGGACTTTATATCCCTGCAAATGATACTTCGGCCCCTGCAAAATATAGAGGGATTGGTATTCGTATTGAAGATAATTTACGTGTTACTTCAACGGGCTCAGAGAATATGACAAGTTCTGTACCTAAGGAAATTGCTGATATTGAAAAAATCGTTGGTAAAGCTTAATCTATTAAGGCCTTTTTGAAAAAGGACTTCTATACATATAAAAAAGCTCCTAGAAATAATTTTTAGGAGCTTTTTTTTTAGATTTTGATTTTTTAATAATTTTTGTAAATTAAAAATTATCTGGAAGATTTTAATTGTCGCTGTCTTGAATGAAGCGGTGATACATCCATTCATTGTTCAAAGCCTGATCTTTGAGATCATTCTCGGTTCTAAAGATTCTATCGTCACGGCTGGCGGCACTGACTGCCAAGCGCAGATGAGTTGCGCTGGTTAAAAGATCAAAATCACCCATGGTGTTCCCAGAAGCAAAAAAAGCGTGCTTTCCATTTGTTGCTTGCAATAGAGCTTCTACTTTGCCGGAACGATAAGTGATGGGGCCTTCTTGCTCAGTGCTGATAATGCCTCGGGTGATATTTTTCCAGCAAAAAATGTGTCTACAATATTATAAAGAGTTTGAAAGAGGGTTCCCACCATAGCAGGTACAGCAAGTTTTTTTACCAACTTTGGAATTTTATCTTTTAATTGATCCATTTTATTCATAAAATGCTATCCTATTTATGTATTTGTTATTTATTATTCTTCGTAATTTGAAAATTTGTCTATATTTTGATCGACAATCATTTCAATATGTATACTGATTAATA
>JBHIVS010000075.1:0-10341 GCA_041987885.1 Pseudobdellovibrionaceae bacterium
CCATTTTATGGCCCCCTTTGTCAGCCTGTTCAATATTTCATTTCGCAGGGCTACTGGACTAAAGCTATCAAAATAGAATAGAAAGAATCAATGTTTATTCATAAGCACAAAGTTCAATTTTATGAAACTGATCAGATGGGTATTGTCCATCATAGTAATTATCTGCGTTTTTACGAAGAGGCTCGCGTTGCATGGGCTCATTCCAAGGGCCTTTTAGATTATCAAAAAGCGGGTTCGGCAGGCCAATTTGCAGTCTATGAAACACAAGTAAAACACTTAAAACCGACGTTTTTCGGTGACGATTTAGAAATTGAAGTTCAAGCTAGAACTCAAGGGAATCGTTTGATATTTCAATATCGCCTGCGCGGACGTGGGGCTGAGGTCTGTTCCTTAGCTCAAACTGTCCATGTTCCTATGAGTGTAGACTTAAAATTAATGAGACTTCCGGTTGAAATGAAGACCGTATTGGAGAAAGAACAATGGATAGAAACCTGGCTTTAGAGTTTGTAAGAGTGACTGAGGCAGCTGCATTGGCCTCTGCTCGTTGGGTAGGTCGTGGTGATGAAAAAGCCGCTGATGCCGCAGCTGTAGATGCTATGAGAAAAGCTTTCGACGGAATTACAATGGATGGAACTGTTGTTATTGGTGAAGGCGAGCGAGATGAAGCTCCTATGCTCTACATCGGCGAAAAAGTCGGTAGCAAACAAGGGGATGCACCCCTATTAGATATTGCTCTTGATCCTTTAGAGGGCACAACTATTTGTGCGACAGGTGGCGTAGGGTCTATCTCTGTAATTGCCGTTGCTGAGCAAGGTAAGTTCCTGCATGCTCCAGATACATATATGGACAAAATTGCCTGTGGCCCTGGAGCTAAAGGTGTTATTGATATTGATAAATCTGCGACTGAAAATATCCATAATGTGGCAAAAGCTTTGGATAAAGCTGTAAATGATTTGACTGTGGTTATATTGAATCGCCCTCGTCATGAAGGGCTGATTGCGGAGGCTCGTAAAACAGGAGCTCGCATCCACTTAATTGGTGATGGAGATGTGTCTGCGGCAGTTGCCACTGCATGGCCAGATTCAGGTATTGATTTATTGATTGGTATTGGTGGGGCTCCAGAGGGTGTTATTTCTGCGGCTGCTATGCAGTGCCTTGGCGGAGACTTTCAAGGGCGTTTAAAATTTAGAAATGAAGAAGAAAAGGCTCGTGCTCGCAAAATGGGCCTAAAAGATCTAGATAAGAAGTTAACTGTCGATGAGTTAGCTACGGGATCTGTTATGTTTGTAGCCACTGGGGTTACCGACGGTTCTTTGTTAAAAGGCATCAGATTTTTGCCGGATGGGAAGGCTAAATCTCACTCAGTCGTGATGCGTTCTCAAACGGGAACAATTCGTACTATTGAAGCATTCCATGATCTAACTCGTAAACCGAAAAAATAGAGATTTAAAATGTCAGCGGTTTGCTTTAGTTGTCGGAAAGAGTTGAAATTTCAAGGGATCGTAGGGCGACGAGATGAGTGTCCTCATTGCGGCGCAGATGCGCATGTTTGTAAAAACTGTGAGTTCTATGATTCTAAGGTCTATAACGAATGTCGAGAAACTTCAGCTGAAGTTGTGCGTGAGAAAGAGCGTGCAAACTTTTGTGATTACTTTAGTTTACAAAAAAACGGCAGTTCAGGTGAAGATAAAAAAGCAGCCCTTCGTGCTGCTGCCGAAGCCCTATTTAAAAAATAAAAGATATCAGCCTCAGTTTATGTAGACCCTGTCGGTAGAGTTAGCGGTTTTTTTTTTATCTTTGCATTCTAGACCTGATCGATCTGGGATTGACTTCTGATTGACTCAATTACGACAATATTGGTCTATGGCAAAAGCATCAACGACAGAAGTTTTCAATTGCACTCCTGAACAGTTTTTCGCAATCATTTCAGATTACGAAAAGTATCATGAATTTTTAGCAGAAGTTAAAAAATGCCGAGTTCTTAAAACTGAAGGTTCTAAGAAGCTGGTAGAATACAATGTGACAGTGGTGAAATCCTTTAAATATAATCTATGGATGACAGAGGTTGCCCCTAATTCCATTTCTTGGGAATTTGCTTCGGGTGATATCTTTAAAACATCTGTGGGATCTTGGAAGCTTGAATCTGAAGCAGGGAAAACTCGTGCTACCTATACTGTCGAAGCAACGTTTGGAATGTTTGTTCCAAGTCCGATCGCAAATGCTTTGGTGAGCGTTAATTTACCGAATATGATGAGTAGCTATCATAAAAGAGTGAAGCAATTATATGGCGTCTGATTCATTTGACGATAATGAAGATAAAAAAAATTCCTCTGGCAAAGAGTCGTCTGGAGATCTAAAGGGTCTATTGGGTGATACTGTAAAAAAAGTTTTTACAGCCGGAGTGAGTGCAGCTTTTATGACTGAAGAAAGCTTGCGAAATTATGTCTCAGAATTAAAGCTTCCGAAGGAGGCTTTAAATATGTTGCTCCAGGGGGCAAACAAGTCTAAAGAAGAAATGACCCAACGAGTGACGAAAGAAATCGTGAATGTTATTCAAAAGATTGATTTCGTCAAAGAGGTTTCGAAGTTTGCAGAAACTCATAAGTTTAAAATTTCTGCAGAGATTGATATTGTAAAAAAAGAATCAACGGGGACAGCTTCCGAATCTAAAAAAGATTGATCTAAAAACCCAAATCAGGGGCTGTCAGAGAAAGGACGATTGTATGTCTGAATTTTCGACGGTGAATCCTGCTAATGGCCAAGTAATCAGTTCCTATTCTTATCAGAGTCTGGAAGAGTCCAAAGAACTTCTGGAAAAAAGTCATCAGAGTTTTAAAAAATGGAGCACATTGAGTTTTTCTCAAAGAGGCTCTGTTTTATTAAAAGTTGCGGAAAATCTTAGATTAAATAAAGAAAAATTAGCTACATTGATTCAGCAGGAGATGGGGAAAAAACTTGAAGAGGCACAGTCTGAGATAGAAAAGTGTGCAAAGACTTGTGAGTTCTATGCGAAAAATGCAGAGCAGATGTTAAGGGCTGAAGTGATTGAAGGGTCTCCCTATGATGAAGCGCAAATTCATTTTTCCGCTCAAGGTGTGATTTTTAGCATCATGCCTTGGAATTTTCCACTTTGGCAGGTGATACGTTTTGCGGCTCCGAGTTTGATGGTAGGAAATACAGTTTTATTGAAGCATTCTGATATTACTTGTGGGACGGGTTTGTTTTTGGCCGATATTTTTGCAAAGAGTTTTTCTGATTTCCCTATTTTATTGCCCGTCGTTGTGAATCACGAAGTGGCGGCAAAGTTAATGGCCGAACCGCATATTCGTGGTGTGACCTTTACCGGAAGCAGTAGAGGCGGGCGTCAGGTGGCAGCTTCGGCGGGAGCTGCTTTGAAAAAAACAGTTTTAGAGCTTGGTGGTAGTGATGCCTATGTCGTTCTAGCAGATGCTGATGTTGCAAGAGCTGCAAAAATTTGTGCTTTTGCGCGTCTTCAGAATACAGGGCAGAGCTGTGTAGCGGCAAAAAGATTTATAGTTGTAGATTCAGTTTATGATCAATTTTTGCTAGCCTTCAAAAGTGAGATGGAAAAAAACTCTTTGAGTCCTTTGGCGGCAAAAAAGTTTCAACGTCAACTTCAGGAGCAGGTAGATCTTTTAATTTCCTATGGTGCTCGCTGTGAGTTGGGCGGAAAAATGCCAATGGGTGAAGGGGCTTTTTATCCAGCTACGATTTTAACATTTTCCGAAAATGTTTTACGTCCAGAGCTTCATGAACAAGAGTTTTTCGGTCCCGTGGCATTAGTTTATAAAGTAAAAAACACTGAAGAGGCGATGCGTGTTGCGAATTTAGCTCCCTATGGATTGGGAGGAGCTATTTTTAGCGCTGATGTTGCAGGTGCAAAAAAGCTCGCATCCGAAGAAATGGATACAGGCTTTATTGCGATTAATGATATGGTTAAGTCCGATCCCTATATTCCATTCGGAGGAGTTAAAGACTCTGGATATGGGAGAGAGCTTAGTAGGTATGGTCTGCTTGAGTTCGTAAATATTAAAACTCTTGGAATTAGGCGTGCATAGAAATTTAGATCATCTATTGTGGAAGTTTATTAAGGACCACAACCTCTCTGAGAAAAAAATTATCCTAGCGGTTTCCGGTGGCCTTGATTCGATTGCTTTGTTGCGTTCATTTTCTAAAGTGTTTAATAAGTCACAGCTTATTGTGTGTTATGTGCATCATGGATCTCGGTCGGAGGCGAAAGTCTATCGCGATCAAGCTCAAGCCTTTGTTCAAAGGGTTTCTAAGGAAAATCAATTGGAATTTGTAGCTTTGAATTTGGAGAGAGGTATTGCTGAAAAAGATAGCAGTGCATCTGAATCTGAAGCTTTTTTAAGAGAAGGTCGTTATCGACTTCTTAGAGATTTGAGGAAGAGTAGAGGGTTTGACTACATTGCGCTTGGGCATCATGTTGATGATCTTTTGGAGACTCGTTTAATCAGGCTTTTGAGAGGAACGGGCGCGCAAGGTCTTTTGGCAATGTCTGATCTTTCTGAGGATTTGTGTCGTCCTTTTTTGAGAGTGAGTAAGGCTGATTTGCGAGATTATTTGTCCGAAGAAAATGTCGAATACTTGGAGGACCCTAGTAACTTAGAGACGGCCTATTTGAGGAACTGGATTCGTGGAGAATGGTTGCCTCTTTTAGAGGCGAAGTTGCCAGGAGCCTCTTTGGCAATGGCTAGATCTTTGGATTTGATTGCCTCTGAATTGAACAGTGGAGTGACGCATAGAGATCCAGATGAGTATGTCAATTCGCAGGGTATTTTAAGATCTTATTATCTTACTTTGGATTCATTTGCTCAGTCGCGTTGCTTGGCAAGGTATCTTTACATTTTGGGAATTAAAGATTTTTCACATTCTCATATAGAAGAAATAAAAAAGCGCCTTGCTAATTCTCAAAAAGTGCTCAGTTTTAGGGTAGCCGGTCTTGCATGGGACATTAACGCGGAGCAAATCAAGATTCATCGGTAAATAGATGAATTCTGAAACTGATTTTTCCGAGGGTCCAGTCTTGAAAGTTGCTTTTTTTGAGTCATCAATCATGTTAGGCTTATTAGGTTGTTTATGACTCTCGATTGAAAGGAATTGAAATGAAATCTAACCAGAAGACGCTTGCTCTATGGTTCTTTATGATCATCGTCGTGGTATTTTTAATCCAGGCGTATGAAAATAGAAGCCATAAGATGATTGCGGACTTTAACTATTCAAAGTTTACAGAAGCAGTTAAGGCTGGCGAAGTGAGCTCTGTAACTTTTCGTCAAGACACAAGTGAAATCATCGGTGATTTAAAACCTGAATTTGAGTCCAAGTACAAGGGTGCGCAATTTACTATTGTTGGAAATACTCAAGATGAAGGATTTAAATTTCTTCAAGAGCATGGCATTACACCAAATTATGAAAGATCCGACAATGGTGGTTTCTTTCAGACATTCCTTGTGAATTGGTTGCCATTAATTTTAATCGTAGCGATGTTTATGTTTATTATGCGACAAGTTCAAGCTGGTGGCGGTAAAGCTATGTCGTTTGGTAAATCTCGTGCTCGTCTTTTAACAGAGCACAAAAATCGCGTTACTTTCAAAGAAGTAGCTGGAGTTGATGAAGCTAAGGAAGATCTTCAAGAGATCGTAAGCTTTTTAAAAGATCCAAAGAAATACACAAAACTAGGTGGACGTATTCCTAAGGGTGTTTTGTTGGTGGGTTCTCCAGGAACAGGTAAAACATTGTTAGCACGTGCTGTGGCTGGTGAGGCTGGAGTTCCTTTCTTTACAATCTCTGGTTCCGACTTCGTTGAAATGTTTGTAGGGGTTGGTGCGAGTCGTGTGAGAGATCTTTTTGAGCAAGGTAAAAAGAATGCTCCTTGTTTGATCTTTATTGACGAGATCGATGCTGTAGGTCGCCATCGTGGTGCTGGTATGGGTGGTGGACACGATGAACGCGAGCAAACTCTGAATCAGTTACTAGTTGAGATGGATGGTTTTGAATCATCTGAAGGTGTTATCTTAATTGCGGCGACGAATCGTCCTGATGTTTTAGATCCTGCTCTATTAAGACCAGGTCGTTTTGATAGACGTGTGGTTGTAAATAAACCTGACCTTAAAGGTCGTGAACAGATTTTAGCTGTTCACATGCGCAAGACGCCACTGGGGCCAGATGTTGATGTTTCTAAAATTGCACGTGGGACTCCGGGTTTTTCGGGTGCAGATTTAGAGAACTTAGTTAATGAGGCGGCCTTGATTGCTGCTCGCGCTGATAAAAAATATCTGGATAACGAAGATTTTGAAAAAGCAAAAGACAAAGTCACTATGGGATCTGAACGTAGATCGATGGTGATTTCAGATGAAGATAAGTTGGTAACGGCTTATCATGAGGCTGGTCACACTCTTGTGAATAAAATGCTTCAAGGGCTTGATCCAATTCACAAGGTCACGATTATTCCTCGTGGTATGGCTTTGGGGGTCACTCAGACTTTGCCAGAGAAAGAATCAGTTTCTTTATCAAAATCTAAAGCTGAAAATATGATTGCCTTTTTATTTGGTGGTCGTGCGGCTGAAGAATTGATCTTTAAAGATATTACCACTGGTGCTGGAAATGATATCGAGCGAGCTACAGAAATTGCACGCCGTATGGTGTGTGAGTGGGGTATGTCAGTATTAGGACCTTTGGCTTATGAAACTCGAGAAAACCCAGTCTTTATGGGTATGAACTACGGTGGAAAGCAGAAGGAATACTCTGAAGCAAAAGCAGAGGAGATTGATACTGAGGTTTCTAAAATCATCAATAATGGATATGCCATAGCGTTAAAGATCTTAACGGATCATAAAGATGCCCTTGAGCGTCTGACAAAAGCCTTGATGGAGTATGAAACTATTGATGGCCATGAAGTGGAAATGTTGGTTAAGGGGTCCGAAGTCTCTGAAATTGAAAAGTATCGCTCTAGTCGTAAAGACGAAAACGATGCGATCATGAAGGAGCGTGAGGCTAATAAAAAAAATACCTCGGATGATCCTGTAGGTAATACAGGTCCAGTGACCATTTAAATTCTAAAGATGAGACGAAAATCTGCCGACAAATAGTCGGCAGATTTGTTTAAATTCAAGTGTTTAAAAGATTTTTTAAAAGAGCTTTTTTAAAGTTAATTTAAAAAATTGTTTAAAAAGTAAGGCAACTTTGATGTATCAACAGTTTATGGATAACTTAAAATTTATTATCGAGCATCTGCGCTTTCAAGATGCTCTAGATATGATTTTAGTTTGGGTAATTGTTTATCGTGTTTTAATTCTTATTAAGCGCACTGGTGCTATCCAGATGCTTTCTGGTTTGGGCATTCTTGCTATCGGTTATATTTTTTCGATTTGGTTTGAGCTTTTTACCTTTAATTGGATTTTAGAAAAGTTTTTTTCTAATTTATTTGTGATCGTGGTGATTTTATTTCAAGGTGAGATTCGCCGTGCCTTGGCGCAGATCGGAAGTAATCCTTTCTTTAATGATTCTAATGCAGTTCAAGAAACTCAAAATATCGAAGAGATTGCCAAAGGAATTATTCTAACAGCCCATAAAGGTTTTGGTGCTTTGGTTGTAATTGAGAGAGAAATTTTGATTGATTACCATATCGAAATTGGAACTGAAATGGATTCGAAAATTTCCGCAGAAGTATTGGCTTCGATTTTTCATCCAGAAAGTCCTATGCATGATGGGGCTGTTTTAATTCGTAGTGGTAAAATTCATTCTGCCGGCTGTTTTTTACCTCTAAGTAAAAATCCGATTTTAGATAAAAATCTGGGAACACGTCATCGTGCCGCCTTGGGGTTGACTGAAGAAACGGACTCTATAGTTTTTGTCATCTCTGAAGAAAATAAATCGATCAATATTGCTCAGGGTGGACATTTGGATATGAATGTTGAATTGGGAGATGTTCGTCGAGTGTTGTATGAAGCCTATGGGTTGAAATATAAACCTAAGCAAGGGGAGGTTCTATGAAACGTCGATTTTCAAGAGTCTTTTCTGAGAATTTAAGTTATAAAATTGTCGCTTTATTTATTACTTTAATTTTATGGCTGACTATTTTAGGACGTAGAGATTTTATTTTAACGAAAACTGTGGATATCGAGCTGTTAACAGCTCCGAGTTATACCGTGATTGCGCAAACTGCGGACCAAGTTAAGTTTAAAGTATCAGGTCCTCGTTCCGCTTTAAAAAAATATTTGGACAGCTCTTTGTCTCATGCCATTACTTTGGATGTTTCGGATAAAGGTGCAGGTGTTGTGAATGTCGAAATTCCTGTAGGAAAAATGGATGTTCCATTGGGTGTAAAAGTCATCAGTGTTAGACCGAGTAAAATCCAAGCAGAAATTAGTTTAGTAAAGGATTCAAAAAGTGGCAGAAACAAAGACCGTTAAAACTGATAAAAAGCCAAGACTCTTTGGAACGGATGGTATTCGTGGTACCGCGAATCAGTGGCCAATGACTCCGGATTTAGTTGTTAAAGTTGGGCAAGCAATTGGATATCTTTTGCGCAAAGAAGCATCTAAGCAAGGAACAACTCCTAAAGTTGTTATCGGTAAAGATACTCGTTTATCTGGTTATATGATCGAGCAAGCTTTGGCGAGTGGTTTAAACTCTATGGGAATATATGTTCAGCTTGTGGGGCCATTACCGACTCCTGGTATCGGTTATTTGACTCGCACTATGCGTGCGGCGGCTGGGATTGTAATTTCAGCATCTCACAATCCCTTTCACGATAATGGCATTAAAGTTTTTGGTCCCGATGGTTTTAAAATTTCTGAAGATATGGAAAAGGAAATCGAAAGATTGGTCCTTGAGGAAGATCTAACTCCTTTGTTGCCTCCAAGTAAAGAAATCGGCCGTACTAAACGTATCGAAGATGCTCAAGGTCGTTATATTGTGTATGTCAAAGGTACCTTCCCTCTGGAGTACACCTTGGATGGTATGCGTATTGTTTTGGACACGGCAAATGGAGCTGCTTACAAAGTGGCACCCTCAGTTTTTGAAGAACTCGGAGCTGAAGTTATTCAATTAGGTGATGAGCCCAATGGTTTAAATATCAATGATAAAGTCGGAGCTTTACACCCACAAAAGTTAGCAGAAGCTGTTTTACAATATAGAGCTGATGTGGGTATTAGTTTAGATGGTGATGCGGATCGTATCATCATGGTAGACGATCAAGGTGAAGTAGTAAATGGCGATCGTATTTTGGCGATCTGTGCTTTGCATATGAAAGAAAGAGGACTTTTAAAAGGGGACACTTTAGTGGCCACGCAAATGTCTAATTTCGGTCTTGAAAAACGTATGAATGAAGCTGGAATCAAAGTCATTAAGACAGGTGTTGGTGATAAGTACGTTGTCGAAGAAATGCGAAAAAATGGTTACAATCTTGGTGGTGAGCAATCAGGGCATATTATTTTCCTTGATCATACAACAACTGGAGATGGTTTGGTTGCAGCTTTGAGTGTTCTTTCTGTGATGAAACAAACAGGTAAGACCATGAGTGAACTTAATCGTGTTTTTGAAGATGTTCCGCAAATTTTAATTAATTTAAGAGTGAAGCGTAGAGCTGATTTAGAATCAATAAAAGGATACTCTTCTTTAATTGAAACGATTGAAGGAAAGCTAAATGGTTCAGGTAGAGTTTTTGTACGTTTTTCTGGGACAGAGCCCGTTATCCGTGTGTTGGTAGAAGGCACTGATAAGGTTCAAATCACTCAATTTGCAGAACAGATTGCGAATCTTTTAGAAAAAGAACTTTCATAGTTAAAATTAATTTTTAATGGTGGTGGGTTTTTGGTCTGCCACCATTTTTATTTTTAAAAGATAACTCTTTTAAAAATCTTGAGGTGAGGAAATGAGTCAAAAAATTAGATTAGGTGTAAATGTTGATCATGTAGCGACTCTTCGTCAAGTTAGAGGTGGAACTACCGCTTATCCAAGTCTTTTAGATATGGTTAAAAAAAGCATCAAGGGTGGAGCTGAGCAGATTACAATTCATTTGCGTGAAGATCGTCGCCATATTCAGTTAGAAGATTTAAAGCTTCTTTCTAAAGAATGCTCGGTTCCTTTGAATTTAGAAATGGCAGCGACCCCGCAGATGGTGTCTTATGCTCGTAAATATTTACCGGACTGGGTTTGTTTTGTTCCTGAAAAAAGAGAAGAGCTGACTACAGAAGGTGGATTGAACGTTTTAAAGGCTTACAAAAAGTTAGAGCCCATGGTTCAAAAGCTTCAACGTGTGGGTATTGAGATTTCAATGTTTATTGAACCTTCAATTGA
>JBHIVS010000076.1:0-10283 GCA_041987885.1 Pseudobdellovibrionaceae bacterium
AAATCAAGATTTGAACCTCTTACCGCAAGACCAGTAGCGCGGCCTACAAATTGTTTACGCCATTTTACTCTTTTAGGACTTAACACGACCTGCCTCCTCAACTTCGCGAGCAGATAAGATATCGCCTTTATAGATCCATACCTTCATTCCGATAATACCATATGCTGTCGAAGCTTCTGCTGTACCATAATCGATATCAGCACGCAATGTATGAAGAGGAACACTCTTCTCATTGTACCACTCAGAACGAGCAATTTCGGCACCATCAAGACGTCCAGAAACACGGATCTTGATACCTCTCACGCCGCCTTTGATTGCAGCTGCAATAGCTTTTTTTAGGGCTCTTCTCCAAGAGATACGTTTCTCAAGTTGTTGAGCAATACTCTCAGCAACGAGCTGAGCATCGAGGTCTGGCTTGCGCACTTCTTGGATGCTCAAGAAAACTTCGTTGGGTGTAAGTTTTTGAACTTCCGCTTTAAGAGCGTCAATACCAGTACCTTTTTTACCAATTACAACACCTGGACGAGCAGTAGAGATGATGATTTTAATCTTCTTTGCTGCACGTTCCATTTCAATTTTCGCAACACCAGCGTGCTTAAGTTTGTCCTTAAGGAACTTTCTTAGACGGATGTCTTCGTGGAGATTTTCATAATATTGGTTACCCTTCGCATACCAGCGAGAGTCCCAAGTTCTGATAACACCAACTCTTAAACCAATTGGATTAACCTTTTGTCCCACGACTATTTCTCCTCAAGTACTACGTTGATGTGGCTAGTCTTCTTGCGAACGCCGAATGCACGACCTTGCGCACGAGGACGGAATCTTTTAAGAACCGGTCCTTGATCAACCCAGATAGCTTTAACATAAAGGTTATCAATATCCATAACCTTTTTGTATTCAGCATTAGCTACAGCTGATTCAATTAACTTTTTTACCATACCTGCAGTTTTTTTGTTCAGGAAAGTAAGGGTTTTGATAGCTTCATTTACGCTTTTTCCACGTACTAAATCTACAACCAATCTTGCTTTCTGAGCGCCAACTCTTGCATTAGTTAAGCTTGCTTTTACTTCCATAATAAACCTCTATTACTTCTTCGCAGCAGCAGCTTTTTTCTCTGCATGACCATGGAAAGTTCTAGTTGGAGCGAATTCACCGAATTTATGACCAATCATATTTTCAGTAACATACACCGGAACGAACTTTCTTCCATTATGAACCGCAAATGTCAGTCCAATAACTTCTGGAAGAATTGTTGAGCGACGAGACCAAGTTTTAATAACTTTTTTATCATTTTTTTCGATCGCATTATCGATCTTCTTTTGAAGATGAGTATCGATGAATGGACCTTTTTTAATCGAGCGTGCCACAGTCTACTCCTACTTACGTCTCTTGATGATTGAAGAGTTGGTTCTCTTATTGTTTCTAGTTTTGAACCCCTTACATGGTTGACCCCAAGGAGTTACAGGGTGATGACCCTTACCAACACCTTCACCACCACCAAGTGGATGATCTACTGGATTCATATGCATACCACGCACAGAAGGACGGATACCTCTCCAACGAGAACGACCTGCTTTACCAAGGTTGATATTCTCATTGTCAGTATTACCAACCTGACCGATAGAAGCACGACAAACAGTAAGAACTTGCTTCAACTCACCAGACGGCATACGAACTTGGCAATACTTCTCACCTTTACCAGCTAGAGTTGCAGAAGCACCTGCACCACGGCAGACTTGTCCACCTTTACCTGGGCGTAGTTCGATATTGTGAATAATTGTTCCAACAGGAATCGCACCAAGAGTTAATGAATTCCCTGGTTTAATATCCGCTTTATCAGAGGAAATAACCACATCACCAACATTCAAACCAACTGGAGCAAGGATATAAGCCTTAGTCCCATCAACGTAAGAAATAAGCGCGATACGGCATGTTCTATTTGGATCGTACTCAATAGCAACTACCTTAGCAGCGATATCAAGTTTGTTTCTTTTGAAATCAACCAAACGGTATTTTCTCTTATGTCCACCACCTTGGTGACGGATAGTGATTTGACCGTGATTGTTACGAGCAGCTTTTTTATTAAGAGGAGCTGTTAAAGACTTCTCTGGAGTTGTCTTTGTGATTTCTTTAAAATCGAAACCAGTCATCCCTCTACGTCCGTGAGAGCGCGGGGCAAATGTTTTAATACCCATCGTTATACTCCCTCAAAAAGAGCGATCTTCTCACCTTCAACAAGCTTAACGTAAGCTTTTTTCCAGTAAGGGACCTTTGTTAGACCAAATTTAGTTTGCTTTGAATGACCACGACATACTGTCGTTCTCACACCAGCAACTTTAACTTTAAAATATTTTTCAACCGCAGCTTTTACTTCAGTTTTAGAAGCTTTCATATCTACTTCAAAAACATAAACACCAGCAGCGTTATGGAATGTGTTCTTCTCTGTTACAAGAGGTGCTTTAATAATGTTAATCATTACGCCTTCTCCATTGAACAACGATCTACGATTTTTGCCACAGAATCTTTAGTGATAACAGCAGCATCGTACTTCAATAGATCAAATACATTCAAACCTTCAACTGGGAAGTATTTGAAAGATTCAAGATTTTTTGTAGCGCGGCTGAATTTTTCATCAACTACAGAATCAACTAAAACAGCTTTTTTCAAACCAAAAGCAGCAAGACGCTTGTTAAGCTCAGCTGTCTTACCTTCAGAAGTCATGCTGTCCACTACGAACAACTTACCTTCAGCCTGAAGATGAGAAAGAGCCATGCTCAAACCTAAACGACGAACCTTCTTTGGAAGAACAAAAGCATAACTACGAGGTTGAGGACCAAAAGCAGTACCACCACCAGGCATCAAGATAGAACGGCTAGAACCTTGACGAGCTCCACCAGTACCTTTTTGCTTGAAAGGCTTTTTACCACCACCTGACACAAGACCTTTAGTCTTAGTCATATGAGTACCTTGACGACGAGAAGCCAATTGCCATTGAACCACAGTGTGCAGAACGTCCTTTTTAACAGGAACCTCAAACACATCAGCAGCCAATTCAACTTGACCGACATTTTCTTTTTTCCAGCTTAATACATTTACTGTAGCCATATTATACTCTCACCAACTTCACCAAAGTGTTTCTAGCACCTGGAACTGGCCCCTTTACCATAACAACGCTTTCGTCAGCAAGAATCTGAACGATTTCAACATTTTTTACAGTAACTGTTTCAGCACCCAAATGACCTGGGAATTTTTTGCCTGGCATTACACGACCTGGCCAAGTTCTGTTACCAGAAGAACCAGGACGACGATGGAACTTAGAACCGTGAGATGCAGGACCACCTGCGAAGTTCCAACGCTTCATTGAACCAGCAAAACCTTTACCTTTTGACTTAGAAGTAAGCTTTACAACATCACCTACAACTAGAGAGTCAATAGAGATCTGCGCACCAACAACTGCACCCTCAGGAAGGGCAGTGCGAAGTTCTTTAACATAACGTGCACCATTCTCAAAACCAGCAGCAGCCAAGTGACCTTTTTCCGCTTTATTTGAGTTTTTAGCTTTTTTAGGCTCGCAAGCTAATTGAATAGCTTCGTAGCCATCGTTCTCGTTAGTTTTGATTTGAGAAACAAACCAAGGCTCATAACGAAGAACAGTAACAGGAACGGCTTCACCTTGTTCATTATAGATAGTAGCCATACCTTCTTTAAACGCGAATAATCCGTTTAATTTAAGTGTATTTTGTGTAGTTTCACTCATGACTTACTCCTCTAGACCGCTGAAAGTTTGATTTCAACATCAACACCAGCTGATAGATCTAACTTCATAAGCTGATCTACTGTCTGTTGAGTAGGTTCTAAAATATCGAGCATGCGTTTGTGAGTTCTCACTTCAAACTGTTCACGAGATTTTTTATCTACGTGTGGAGAACGCAATACAGTGTAGCGATTGATGCGAGTAGGCAAGGGAATTGGACCCGCAACTTTAGCTCCTGTACGACGAGCAGTCTCAACGATTTCTTTCGTCGACTGATCAAGCAACTTATGATCGAATGCCTTCAATCTAATTCTAATTTTTTGACTTTGCATATGGACACTCTTCTCTTTTATAAAGTATCGTAATTACTAGCAAATTGTTAACAATCAACATCCTAATCCCATCGAAAACTTACCCCGAATAGCCCTTGCAGCTTTGAACGCATTCAACGCGAGGAGTTTTTTGTAGACATGGACGCTATGAGAGCGAAACTATGCTCCAGCCGATGCACATTTGTCAAAGGGAAAAATTAATTATTTGTATACATTTTTACTTTTTTTAGTGTCCTAAAAAAATGCAGTAAAATCAGATATTTAAAATTACAAGAAAACGGCACAAAAACTTATTTTTTTGATCTTTTGTAAACTATTCCAAAAATTATCTATCCCAAAAAAGCAGCCTCCTTGCGCTAATTTTGAGCATATTTTTATCGACTATTACGATCTAAATCCAAACAATCATCAATTCCTATGTTCTCCAAAAATATCTGATCGTGAGAAATTATCAAAAGTGCGCCTTTAAAGACACATAATGCGTTTTCTAAAATTGCTAAACTCTCTAAGTCTAAATTATTTGTAGGTTCATCAAGAATTAGAAATTGAGGCTGAGGGTCTTCGAGAAAAATTCTCGCCAAGGAGGCCTTCAGTTTTTCACCCCCACTAAGATCAGAGACACGACGATTCACCATCTCTCCGATGAATTGGAACTTTGCCAACTCATTTCTTAGTTGAACCAAGCCTCGATCGCTCACCGAATAAATATTCTCTAAAACTGTCTGATTAGGATTCAACAGGGAGTAGGATTGATCCAAAATACGAACTACAACATCCCCTAATCGCAAATCCCCTTTAATTTGCAAATTTTCCGCTCCCCCCATAAGAGCTCTTACAAAAGACGTCTTTCCGCTTCCATTTTTTCCCCTAAGTGCCCAACGACGCGGACCCTTCATAACAATATTTTTAGACTCACTCCATAAAGGCTCTTCAGAAGCTATATAATGAAGATTTAAATCTTTAGCTTCCAATACTAGTTTCCCCTCGGGAATTACAGTTCCTGATATATCTATATTTAAATCAGTTCTTAACTTTTGCTGATCTAATAGAATCTTAAGGTCATCCTTTGCGCTTTCAACTCGATCAGACTCATCTGTTTGAATACTGCCATAAGTTTCCTGCGCTCTCCTTTTCATTCCTCCAAGTAAAATTTTAGGAACTCCTCCTCGCGACGCCTTCTCAGCCCCGATACGCATTCTTTTTTCTTGAGAGGAAAGTTTTTCTCGATGCTCTTTTAGCAATTTATTTTTTTCACGCTTCTGACGATCGATTTTATTAGCTAAAAGATCTCGCTCTGATTTCTTTTGTTTTTCATAAAAAGTGTAATTTCCACCATAACTTTGCAAGCCCTGATTAGATAGCTCCCAGACACCATCAACGATTTCTAAAAGCTCTCGATCGTGACTAATAATTAACAAAGCCCCTTTATAAGCTCGTACAAACGATAGAACAACCTCTCTGCCTGAGCGATCTAAATTATTAGTAGGCTCATCAAGAATAAGTAGAGAACTACCCCTAGACAGAGCCTCAGATATTCTTACTCGAGTCCACTCTCCCCCACTTAGATTTTTAAGGTTTTTCTCTAATGGAATGCCATCAAGAAGATTTCCCCACAATAAAGGATCTCCAGAAGGACTTTCCCAAAGATTCATAAGGTATTCAGCTACCGAAGAATTAGGAGGCTCTTTGAACTGCTCTAAATAAGTGACTTGCCCTTCAGATATTAAATCACCAGAACTAGGTTTTATTAAACCTGAAATAATTTTCGCAAGAGTACTCTTGCCAACACCATTTGGTCCGACCAAAGCACACTTTTGAAAATCCCAACTAAAATAAATATGACTAAACAATACTTCCCCATGAGGAAGCTCATAGCATAACGACCTTCCGGTCGTTTGAAATAATTTCGACTGCATTAAATATCCGTCCTGAGCCAAGAATGACTAAAGAAATTAATAAAAAGAATTTATGACGGATTTTATTTTCTCATAATCGCTAAGTTTAGAAGCTCAGCAACCTAAGAATAAGACATTTTATTTAACTTTAAAAGCTCTTTATATACAAAAAATCCCGACTCACTCCTACTGCAACGGGCATCAGTTCTCCAAAGAATACATATAGGTATGCTTTTAAAAGAAAGAGGCCTTTTTGTTCTCAGTACGAGACAAAGGTACAACTTTTAATTCACTAATTCTTACATAATTAGCTATCATTTAAGATGAACGCAGGGGGAATGTTTATGAAGCTCAACAATCGTAAATTACGAAATGGAAGTCTATTGTCGCTTATATCCGTCGGCTTAATAGTAAGCTTCCAGAATTGCAGCGAAAACAAAATTTCTTTTCTCGAAAGCGCCTCAACAGATCCTCTTAGTAAGTATGAACTGGATAATTCAGGAACATACCAAACTTTCTTTAACTATAACCGCACTAAAATTTCAGACCTGACTCAAGAAGACTTAGGACTGAACAAAAATTCACTTAAATTTCGTATTGATTCGGCAAATCCAATATCCATTAACGATTTAAAGTTTTTCGAAAATAATACTCAAATTAAAAAATACACTATCGACTCAAAAGCTGAAAATACTAATAAACTAGGAAATATAGATATTGCTCTAGTTATTGACGATACCGGTTCAATGGGGAGCACTATCGAGTCCGTAAAACTTCGGTTAACCAACTTTGTAAACCAAGTTTACGAAAGAGGCTCAAATGCAAGATTTTGTATAACGACCTTCGGAGATCAAACAAATAAACGCTGTAATAAATTTTATAATATTAACTCTGCAGACCCTTCATCTATAGAGCAAAAGAATCAACTCTTTTCTGAACTTACCTCAATCAGAGCATCTGGAGGAGGAGACTCTCCTGAAAATCCAATGAGAGCTATTCTTGATACGCTCGACGCAAACTGGACTCCAACAAATCAGCAGTTTTTAATTTTAATAACTGATGCCAGCTTCCATCATGCTGGTAGCCCAGGACAAGCAGGCTCACTAGCTCCGAACTACGCAGATGTCGTCGCAGCTCTTAATGCTAGAAAAATTAATATCTTTGCAGCGACACCTTCTTTAAGTGGATATAATAACGCATTTAATAGTTATCCCAGCATAGTTACCGCTACTGATGGTGAGTGGTTTTTATTTAGAGACCTTGTAAATGGTACAATTAATTTCGATACGATTTTAGATCGCATTATAAATCGCGTGAATTCTTACTATACAATTAGTTTTGTTAGCGAAGAGAATACGGGACTCGACCCACAACTCCCTATATCTAACAGAAACATTCGCGTAGATATCTCGTCAGACTCAACCGCAAAAATTTTAGACCTTCAATTATCAAGCTCTCTACCTGAAGGACGCAGAGAATACAAAAAAGACTTTAGCTTTACAAATTTAGCTTTCGACCCTTCTTCTCTTGAAGTTGCAATTAATCGTATTCCTACGTCTGGATTTACGATCACTCGCACAGGAGTAAGTTTTGACAATGCTCCGCCTGCAAACTCTCGTATTATATTTTCTTATAAATTACTAAATCTAGAAGATGGGGTAACACTCAAGCCGATTATATTTGCTGATAAATTAGATCCTGAATCAGTTTATGTTTCCATAAATGGATCAAAACTAACTGCCAATACTCATTATAAGTTAGAAAAATCAATTGAAGGAAGATATTCTCTATTATTACAAGAATCTGTTTTTCAAAATACAGATCCTTTTTCAATAGAACAAAATCGAGGAATTAACTTAGTAGTTAAATATTTATACGATAAAACAATAGACATCAGCGAAACAAAATAAGCTCAAAGAGTATTCGTATAAACTCCAAAACAGCACAGATTTTTTACTGAGTATCTTTGTAAATAAGAAATAAAAATGGGTCGTTAGAAACGACCCATTTTTTGTAAGACTTCATTTTTAGCTTTAATAGGAACAATAGAGTACTCTAAGAACTCCATGCTGAAACTTGCTCGACCTTGACTTAAACTTCTAACATCCGTGGCATAACCGAATAGATTTGCTAAAGGAACTTCAGCCATAATAACTTGGCCTCCCCCTTGCTTCATATTCATATTTAAAATTTTACCGCGACGAGAATTTAAATCTCCAACGATACTCCCAACAAAATCATCAGGGCAAGTAACTTCAAGCTTAAATACAGGCTCCAACAACTCAACATTCGCAGACTTTACAGCATCACGGAATGCTAAAGATGTTGCCGCCTTAAAGGCAATCTCTGTACTTTCAATAGGACGAAGATCAATAGAATTCAACGTTCCCTTAATCCCTAACATAGAAGAACTGATTAAAGGCCCCACTTCCGCGGCTTCTTTGAATCCGTTTTCTACTGCTTTAAGCATATTCGCAGTAAATTCTTTAGATACAGAAACTTTAGAAGAGAATAAAATGCCTTCAGATTGATTGATAGGCTCTAAAGTAATATTAACTTTAGCGTAGTGTTTATCTCCACCCATCTCACGCTCATAGACATGCTCAACGGTTACAGAGTTCGTAATTGTTTCGCGATATGAAACCTGAGGACTACCAACGTTCGCTTGAATTTTATGTTCACGCAATAAACGATCAACTAGAATCTCTAAATGAAGTTCGCCCATACCGGACAATAAAGTTTGCCCAGTCTCAGCATCAATTCTTAAACGACAAGAAGGATCTTCCTTCTGTAGCTTTTCCAAACCAAGCATCATTTTTTCTTGGTCAGCAGAAGACTTTGCTTCGATAGCAACAGAAATAACTGGTTCAGGGAAAGTAATGGCCTCAAGAACAACAGGATGAGACGACTCACACAAAGTATCCCCCGTTCCCGTAAACTTAAGACCAATAACTGCTCCGATATCACCGGCTTTTAAAAACTCAACTTCTTCACGAGAATTCGCATGCATTTTTACAAGCTTTTGAATTCTTTCTTTCTTCTCTGTACGAGGATTATAAAGTTGAGCACCTACTTTTACTTCACCCGAATAAACACGAATATATGTCAAAGTTCCCGCAAAGGGATCATTGGCAATTTTAAATGCAAGTGCAGCTGCATGTGCATCGAAATCAGTTTTGCAAAGAATTTCTTTTTCGGGCTTTTCTGGATCATATCCAATAATAGCTGGTACTTCTATTGGAGAAGGTAAGTAATCAACCACACCATCCAGAAGAGGTTGAATTCCTTTATTTTTAAAAGCAGCTCCACAAAATACTGGGAAGGCTTTTAATTCAAGAGTTCCTTTGCGAAGAGCCGCTTTTAGCTCTGGCACAGAAATGTCTTCACCATTTAAATATTTTTCCAAAAGAACATCGTCAAATTCAACGATCTTTTCAACAATTTCAGTGCGGAAACGAGAAACTTCTTCCTGCATATCTGTAGGAACAGCCGCAACTTTGAAATCATCTCCCATACCTGACTTATCCCAAACATAGGCTTTATTCTCGAGAAGATCGATAACCCCAACGAAGGTATCTTCGACTCCGATAGGAACTTGAACAGGAATAGGGTTTGCGTTGAGTTTTTCTTTGATTGTCCCAAAAGACATCACAAAGTCGGCGCCAACACGGTCCATTTTATTTACAAAACAAATTCTTGGAACTTTATATTTGTCTGCTTGTCTCCAAACAGTTTCTGACTGAGGCTCAACACCATTCACTCCGTCAAAAACAGCAATTGCACCGTCTAAAACGCGTAGCGAACGTTCAACTTCGATAGTGAAATCAACGTGCCCTGGAGTATCTATAATATTAATTCTGTGATCTTTCCAGAACGCCATTGTCGCAGCAGAAGTAATAGTAATACCACGCTCTTGCTCTTGAACCATCCAGTCCATAGTAGCATCGCCGTCGTGTACTTCTCCGATTTTATGACTTTTACCTGTGTAGTAAAGAATACGTTCTGTAGTGGTCGTTTTACCGGCATCAATGTGAGCCATGATGCCGATATTACGAGTATACTTGAGATCAGCTACAATTTTAGGATCTTTAGCTGACATGATATCAAATTACCAATTGTAGTGAGAGAATGCCTTGTTAGACTCTGCCATTCTATGAACATCGTCTTTCTTCTTAATAGAGTTACCTCTATTGTTATAAGCATCAAGGAATTCACCAGCAAGGCGTTTAGCCATATCTTTCTCACCACGAGAGCGAGAATATTCAACCAACCAACGCATAGCCAAAGCAGTACGACGAGAAG
>JBHIVS010000077.1:0-10260 GCA_041987885.1 Pseudobdellovibrionaceae bacterium
CTGGTAAAGAAGTATTAGAGGCAATCAGGGATGTTTGACTGGAATAGACCATATAGTGCTTGGGCCATAACAGAACAGAGTATGTGTCACCGGTATTGTGAACATCTAGAATGATATCAAAATCGTTATAAAGAATAGATCCTAAAGTTCCATTGGAAATGGTGACGGGTATTTGATTTCCTACCCATGTAGATACTTTGATCCCAATACCATCGCGTTCGATTTTCACAGAAACCCCAGAATTTGAAGATTCCGAGATAGATCCATTTGTGTGGCTAACGATCGTAATGTGCGAGGATGCGTAGTCTAACTTGCCCTTTAGTTCGTAGGAAACACTGGAGTTTTTCCCTGGCAAAGCTTTTGTGAATAATAAGCCTCCGGTTCCTGAAACCGTAGTCGAGCCAGCATCGGACGTTGTGCTATTAATGATTCCGTAAATTTTTTGATAAGTATCAATGTCAATAGATTCGGAGACAGCGGCCGGTGAGCAGCTGATAAGAGCAGTAGACAAAAGTGTCAGGCTTAAGGTGAGAAAAGATCTTAGAATGAATTTTTCCACATCATTGACTCCATTGGAACTGGAAGCTTTTCATTGTACTTAGCTGACGGCTTCGCATTGTAAGGGGTTAAAATATCACCCATTACTTGGAAGTATATCAGTTGTCCAATTGGCATACCAGCGTAAACTCTGACAGGTTGTTTGACAGAGATTTCAAGAGTCCAATAATTACAGAAACCCACGTCGCCTTTGCCAGCAGTAGCGTGGATATCAATGCCCAAGCGGCCCACACTCGATTTTCCTTCTAAAAATGGGACATGCTTAAGAGACTCTGTGTATTCCAAAGTCACACCTAAATACAAAGTATCAGGCATTAGCACGAACCCTTCTTCGGGGATTTCAAAAGTGCGGATCTTGTTGTGTTTCTTAGCGTCCAGCACCTTATCTTCGTAGATCGCCAGAGTTTTACCTAAGTGAACATCATATGAGTTCGTTCCTAAGCATTCTCTGCGGAAAGGCTCAACTTTAATTGAGCCTTCATCCATGCAATCTAAGATCTGCTGGTCCGTAAGAATCATTATTTAGTTTCTCTGTGAACTGTGTGACGCTTAAGATTTGGATTGTATTTCTTTTTCTCAAGACGGCTTGGTGTTTTAGCCTTGTTTTTTGTCGTTGTGTAACGAGAAACAGGCTTGCCTTCAGCACGAGCTTCAGTGCACTCAAGAGTTACGATGATTCTTCCTGTCTTTTTAGCCATTGCGGTACCCCTTAAATTGAACCGTATGATGTCGCCGGTGGTTATGAAAAAAAATTGGCAACACCCCTTTTTAAGGGGCTCAAGCTAACAAAGGAATTGCAAAACATCAATAGGCAATTTCAGAGTATTCACCTGAGAGGAGATAAATGACGCAGCAGGCTTAATTGTTTGTCTTTATTTTCAGCATTTCTTGGGAAATAGCGGCCTTTGAAAATCTATTTTGCTGGTATTTGGTGGGTAGTTCGGTTTTTTGTCGGGGATGGGAGTGAAATAAAAATTGCTAAATACTTGAAATTCTATGTAAAATTTTAGTTCTAAGGAGTAACGTCGAATGTTTGCACTGACTACTCGCATTTTGGTTATTGATGACATGAGTTCAATTCGTGATTTGGTAAAAAATACTCTGAAAGCCATGGGGTATGAGAAAATCACCTTGGCCGAAGACGGTCAGCAGGGGCTTGATATTTTATTAAGACTTAGAGACACCCCTGAGTCGATTGAGTTGGTGATTTCGGATTGGAATATGCCAAACCTTAAGGGGCTAGATTTGCTTAAAACTGTGCGTGCAGACAAGCGCTGGAGAGATCTTCCTTTTGTACTTTTGACTTCGGAGTCTGAAAGAGAACAGGTTACAGAGGCAGTGTTGGCGGGGGTTTCTCAGTATATCGTTAAGCCATTTACTTTAAAGATTTTCGAAGAAAAACTTAAAGGAGCTTATAATAAGCATAACAAGCCAGCTTAAGCTGCTTGTGTATTATTTTTTGATTTGTGAATCGTTGTTATATAGGGCACTTCAATGAAAAATTGAGTGCCTTTGTTTTTTTCTGAAGCAACCCAAACTCTTCCGCCCATTTTTTCTGCGCTCTCTTTGACAGCATCTAGGCCCACACCGCGCCCAGAAATATCAGTGACATTTTCGCTTGTAGAAAAGTGAGCATTAAATATAGTTTGCAGGACATCTTCGTCTGAAAGGTTTTGAGTGTTTAAACCTTTTTCTTGCATCTTACTGCGAATTTTTTCTGGAGAAATACCGTGGCCATCATCGCTGATGCGAATCTGCATGTTTTGCAGCGGATACTGTCCTAAAAGTTTGAAGTCTATGGTGATGATGCCAGACTCAGGTTTGCCTTGTTCTAATCTGTAATCCGGAGTTTCAATGCCATGATCAACTGCATTTCTAAATAAATGTACAAAAGTACCAAAAAGATTTTGATAGGGTTCTGGCAAAATCTGTAGATCTGATTGAAATTTTAGAGGTGCGATTTTTTTATCTAATTTTGCTGCCGTTTGTTCTAAGACATCGTTATAAAATCCTAGAATTTCTGAAGCAGGGCGCATGGCTAAGTGAAGCACTTCGGTAGCAGCCTCCGGAGTTGGCATTTCATGCGCGCGCAATGACTCTGAGAGAGCAAAAAGGCGACTGAGAGGGATTTCGATGGTTCTTTCTTGTTGTAAAGATTTCGAACCCAAGACCTCTTCTGTTTGTTTTTTAAAGTGATTGAAGTCCGCATGAAGTTCTTTGATTTTTTTAATCAAGGTAGTCTGATTTTTTTCAGACCACGACAAACGCAATTCAGATAAAATATTTTCTGCTTGGTGAGCATTATCTGCTAAATTTTTAATCGAAAATAAAGCAGCTCCGCCTTTCAGAGTATGTAGATCTCTAAATACTTCGTCATATGAAAAACTCTCAGAAGGTTTTTTAGTTTCTTGATCAAGACGGTTTAACATTTGAGATGTTTCTTCAGAGAAACGTAAAATTTGTTGCTTTGACTTAATTAGATGAATGATCATTTTTGCGTGTTCTTTTTCTCGTTCTGCGATGTTTTGTGCTTCAACGAGTTCTGTAATATCAGTGGCAACAATTACAATTCCTGAAATCTTATTGAGTTCATCACGAAGCGGGTAGTAATTAAGAGAAATGGATCGTCCCTCAGAATGAGGAAAGCTTTGAGGCCCTAGGCAGGCGAGATCCTCAAAGGGGAGCATTTCTTCAAAAATCGTATGCATCCAGTTTTTAAAGCCTGTAACTTTGTTTTCCGGAAGTTTTAAAACATCCCAAATATTTTTTCCAGCAGGATTGGTTTCAAGAATGGAAAGACAGGCCTTAGAAACGACGTCTTGAATTGTGCCGTCGGCTGCAAAAAACAGAAAACCCTGACCTAAGCTATCCAGTAATGCTGATAGGGTGGTATTGAGTTTTGATAATTCTTTTGTGCGCTCTTGTACTTTAAATTCGAGATTTTTTGAATAGTCTTCAAGTTGTTTATTCGCATTTTCGAGAGCTTTAATGAAGTCTTCTTTTTGCTCTAATTCTGCTCTGTATTTTTTCTGCAGTCGTTCTTCTAATGTGACATCACGAAAAAAAATAATCCAATGACTTTCAGTCGTTACTAAAGAACTGGGTTGGATGGTGATTTGAGTTTTTCCGGTGTCTCCAGTTGCAGATGTAAATTGAAGCTCCTTGTAGGGCTGAGGATCTTTGATGTTTGTAATGTTTTTTAGGTAGGTTATTTCTTCAGAGAAAGTAAATAAATCAGAAAAAAGCAAACCACGTGAGATTTTTCTTACAGAGTGCCCCGCGATAAGAGAAGCTGCTTCATTGCAATATACAGCTTTACCATATTCATTTATGACGAAGACGGGCTCAAGGAGAGTATCGAATAAGGCATAGACTTGACTCATTGGATAACGCCCTCATTTTTTTGATGATGTAAAATAAAGTGACGGGGCTCTGTCCAATCAGAGAATTCGTTATCTTCTAACGAACGAGCACGAACACGCCAGAATATTTTTCCTAGAGGTAGTTTTGTTTTTATTAAAAAACGATTTTCTTTTTGTTCAGAAGATAAAATAATTTTTTTGAAATCTTTGGTATCTGATACTTCTACTTTATATGAAGTTGCACTTGTGGATTTGCTCCATTCAAGCCAGATAAAAGGCTCTGTATTTTTTTGTAAAAATATAGATGCATTGTTGAATGGTTCGATAAGTTTAGGGGCTGTGAGAGGAGGTCTGTGGCTATAGACGGCCTCTTGGATATTAGAAACAGATGTCGGAGTATTCGACTCATTTAATGCGGAAACTCGGACCTTATAGCTACCTGGTTCTGCAAGTACGATTGTGCCTCGGTTGTTAGATACTAACATTCCATCGTCCCCGAATTGTCCATCTTTGGAAATTTGAACTTTATACTTTTTAGTAAAGGGAATAGATGTCCAGCTTACCGGAATGCTCTGAGGTTTTGCATTCGCGCCTACACTACGTACCGTTTCTATAGGATTAAGTTCTAAAGCTGCAGTTTCAATTTGAATGGTTCCAACATCACTATGGACACTGGATAGATTGTTTTCTCCAATAGCACTAACACGGAAATTATAGTTTCCTGGTTTGTAGTCGTTCCATGATATGCGAGTCGATTTTGTTTTAAACTCTGTTTTAGTAGAAAATTCTTTGTCCGGAGAAACCTCTACGATGTAACTTAACGCTTCCGGCACTTTTCTCCAGCCCATCACGGGACCAGGAGTAGTTTCTCCAGAAATTTTCATTTTTATTTCAGGTGTCGTAATAATTGGTTTTGAAGGAGCTAAAATAGTTTTTTCTGACAAATTCAGGGTAAAACTATGTGGGGCGCTCCAATTAGAGGCGGCATCTTTTTCAGAGAATCCTTGGATGCGTAAATAATATTTCCCGCTTTCAAGAGCCGGAGATTTTGCATCTGTTGTTGTAGTTGTTCCCTCTGTAATGAGTATAGAGAAGTCTTCGTTGGCAGATAATTGCCATTTAAACTTTTTAAGAACTTCAGATGCTTTCCATTCAAAAGGTAGGGAATAAACCAGTTTTCCGGCGGTTTTTTTAAGCTCAAGATTTTGAATATCTTCATTTTTCGGAACAATAATTTCTGGAACTGGAAGAGTTACTAGATTGAAATTTCTGATTTCGCTGGAAGAGTTAATTCCGGAATCATCGAATGTGGAAACTCTCCAGTAATGCTTTCCAAGTTCTAGCTCTTCGACGATGTCGAAGTTTTTATTTTTAGTGCGATAAGTTTTGCTTGGATTTTCGAAGGAAGGATCTGAGCTGATATCTAATTGATATTCAGAAACCTTTCCAGTGGAATCCCAAGAGAATTTCAAAGGAGAAGTAGGCGTATGCCTTAATATTGCAATATTGTTATTTGTTAATAGGGTGATTTCGTGACGAATCACCGGTGCAATTTTAGTTGCGGTGACGGCCACACTTTGTTCTTTGATGAGTGGTTTAGGCGCTTCGGCTTTATTTGCGATTTGCGCAGAACCACTTAATAGTTTTAGGTCGACGACACCTTTTGTGGCTCTTTTGACTTTGATTTTTGGACGTTCATTAGTTGCATTGTCTTTTTGTCCTTCAAGTTTAAATTCTTCTTGGCCAGAGGTTACTTTTAAAGAGCTTCCCTCATTGAGTTCACCAATAAGGTTACCATAACGCAGATCGAGAGTCATTTCACCGTTGTTTAAATTTAAGGTGATTAATGAATTGGGTTCAATTTTTAAAATTGAACCGTCTTGTAGAGTAATTTGCGCTTCGGAGTTGTCACCAGTGAAAATGGAATCATTTTCAAAAACTTGATCGGTTTTAGAAGCCGGCATCCAACTGAAGCTTTCAATGTTTTTTCTTCTCACGTCATTTGATGAGGCTGAGATGTCGCCAATGGGTTGTAAATTAGACGTACTTTCACGAGGGAAAATAAGAGAGTCATCATACAAAAAGTATGTGAAAAGAACTAGCACTAGTAATGCAAGTGTAAAGATGGTTTTTTCCGTTTTCGTAAAGTTTCCCATAGTGCTCCTAAGGGATGTATCGGAAGAATATATGAAAGGTTTATGGACCTTGGCCTGAGGTCCATGAGATATTCTTTCAGATCACTTGAGAACCAGCCTTAAACAAAGGCATAATTTAAGTGTGAAAAAACACCGACTGTCTCTTCGATATAAAGTTTTACTATTACTAACATCTTTGCCGTTGTTGACTCTATCGTTGTATCTAGTCTTGGCGATGAATATCTTTGAAAAAGATAAAATTGCCTATGTATTTGAGTCTTCGAGTCGTGTCTCTGGTACGATGGCGTCTCAAATTAAAACGCAGATGAATGGTGTATTAAGTACGTCTCGGCCTATTTTTCAAGATTATCTTTCGTTTTATAAATTTTCGACAACGGGGAAATCAATTTTTGATGGAGAATTTTCTCTCCAGACAATAGTCGTGTTGGTAAAAAAAGATTCTCCAGATTTTAAAGTGGTTGATTCTTTAGAGAAAACTCCCAATTTAGCAAAGCAGACTATAGACGAGCTTGGAAGCAAGTATTCAAATTATATGCTTGAGATGGGAAAAGTAAATAGATTGCTAAAGGCTCCGTTTGGAGATGATCGTGCTATATTGTTTGAAAAAGTAGTGGATGCAAAAACAAATCAAGAAACTATTTTTATGGTTGTTATTAATATGTCAGATGTTTCTGAGATGTTTAAAACTAGTGCATCACAAAAGCTTTATTTTGTAGGTGGTGACGGCGATATTCTTTTTGGTCCAGAAGGAACTGTTGGGAAAAAACTTCAAGAATATTTTAATCCTTCATTTTTAGGGAATGTAGATAAAAAAGTGACTCAAGGAGCAGAAGGCATTCGCGATCAATCTGGTAGAGACTTATTGATGTCTTTTTCTGGTACTGGTTTTGGAGATACTTATGTTGTTTCTACCGTTGATAAAGCGCAAGCATTGGGGGCGACAAAGTCGCTTTTACAAAAATCTATAATCTTTTTTGTAATTTTAGTCAGTGTTACTGTCATTGTTAGTTTGTTCGCTTCCAGCGGATTAACTCAAGCTATCACGCAGTTGTTTCAGGCGACAAACAAGGTTGCCCAAGGTGATTTTAATATTCGAGTTGATGTGAAATCAAATGATGAAGTCGGGGCCTTGGCAGAGAACTTTAATATCATGGCTGAAGAAGTGGCTCGTCTTTTGAGTCAGACCGCAGAAAAAGCGCGTATGGAGTCCGAACTACAAACTGCCAAGACCGTACAAGAAACGCTTTTCCCAGAGACCTCAGCAAAGATAGGTCCCTTGTCTATTACTGGTTACTATGAGCCTGCAAGTGAGTGTGGTGGGGATTGGTGGCATTACTGTCAAACCGGTCAGAAAATCTTTTTGTGGATTGGAGATGCGACGGGCCACGGTGCACCTGCGGCTTTGATTACCAGTGCTGCTAAATCTGCATCTACGATTATTGAAAGATTGAATATTAGTCCCGCGAAAGCCTTAGAGCTTTTAAACAGATCTATCTATGATGTTTCTAAGGGCCGAATTATGATGACTTTCTTTTTGGCAGCATTTGATTTGGAAACGGGAGAACTGACTTATTCCAACGCTTCTCATGAAGCTCCATTTTTAATGAGATCTACGGTTGCTGATTTGAAGAAAAAAGATTTGATTGCACTTAATGAAGTGAATAATCCCAGATTGGGACAGGATCGCGATACGAAGTACAATCAGACTACGATTAATTTAGAAAAAAATGATATAGTTTTCTTTTACACGGATGGTATTCCAGATATCCAGGATTTGGATAAAAATGCTTGGGGCGAAAGATCTTTTATTAAAGCTCTTATTGCAGCTAACAAAGACTTCCCATCCACAGAAGATTCAGTCGAACGCTTTGTGTCTATGTTTAGAGAACATAGACAAGGAGCTGATTTGATTGATGACGTTACTTTTTTTGTAGTTAAAAACGACGCTTAAGGAATGTATAAAAGGGGAGAGCAATGAGTAAATTTGACATCAAACTCGGCAATAATGGAGATAAACTTCAAGTGAAGGTTGTAGGAGTTATTGATGAAGATGTGGATTTCACAGTTTATCCACTCAAAGGCAGCCAGATCGAAGTAGATCTTAAGGATTTAAAAAGTATCAACTCTTGTGGAATTAGAGAGTGGATTAAGTGGATGGGAACGGCATCTGCTGCTCAGATTAGTCTACATAATTGCCCAAAAGTTATCGTCGACCAAATTAATATGGTGGATGGTTTCTTGCCAGCGAATGGTAAGGTTCAGTCCTTCTTTGTTCCTTATTACAGCGAAGATGCGGGTTCTGAAAAGAGCGTGTTATTTAGTCGTGGTAAAGAGTTTAATGACGGCGAAGTTACGGCCCCATCTGTTGTGAAAGATGAGGACGGAAATGAGATGGAAATGGATGTTATTGAGAGCAAATACTTCAAGTTTATTACGAAATAGATAATATATACAAAAAACAGTATATAGAGAAAAGTCTAGTTTTAATAGGAAAGCAGTCTAGGTCTAGGCTGCTTTCTGCATTTAAGCTCATACTTTTCCGAAATTAATCCGATGTAGTATTCGTGGAAAATCAGGCAAAAATCCTTATTTTAGAAGACGATGAGTCTGTCAGAGAAGCGCTAAAAAGTATTTTAGTGCGCTCTGGATTCAACGTTTTGTCGGCAGCAAAGCCAAGTGAGGCTAATGATTTATTGTCTGAAAATCCAGATGTCGATTTGATGTTTTGTGACTGTCTATTACCGCAAATGACAGGTATTGATTTTGTGAAACAAGCTAAAATCAATTTCCCAGATAATAAATTCAAAGTCGTTCTGATGAGCGGTATTTATACAGATAAGGCCTTTATTCAAGAGTCAGTTCAAAGTACATCTGCTGTAGCCTTTGTGAAAAAACCCTTCGAGGTTGAACAGATTAAAAAAATTATTCTCAAAGAGGGCGTACAACAGGTTAAAGATGACTCTAGTGCGCGCAAGTCTTTATATCAGATGTTTTCTAATCCAGAGAGCTCAAATAGAAAAAAGCGTAAAATTATTGAATCTATTGAAGAGATCAGTGGGTTTGATTTGCCATTTTTGTATTCGATGTTAGTTGAAACGAAAAGTAGTGGTTTTTTAAATATTTACAATTCGGATGGCTCCGTTTCTGGAATTTCATTTTGTAATGGGACTATTGTTGGCGTTGACGTTGATGATAGAAAAACTTTCTTAGGCGAAATGTTAATCCAAAGTGGTTATGCTTTGCCTGAAGATGTTCAAGTAGCTCTTCGAGATAAAAACAATAGAAAAATTGGTGCTTACCTAATTGAGAATAATTTATTAAGTCCTCACGCATTTGATTTGATCTTAAAAGAACAAATGAATATTCGTCTGGTTAAGACAATTGTTGATGAAAAAGTTAGAATTAACTTTGCAGCAACAGATGTTGAAATGTCGTACCCAAGTATTGACGCGGACTCGTTGACTTATTATTTGCATGATTGGATTGCTTCGAAAATTACAGTGGATTGGTTGAAGTCATTGTATATGCTTTGGAATGGTCATGTGATAGTAAAGTCACCAGTATATTCTGATAAAAATCCAGCTTTAAAAATGAGTTTAGTAAAAAGCTTAAATGAGTTGCCATTTCGTCTGGGCGAGTCGCCATCTTTGCAGCAATTGCTTGAAGTAAAGGGCTATAATGAAGTTGCTGTCTATAAAGCGATTCATTTTTTACTGACTAAAGGTTTGATTATTTTTCAAAAAAGATCTGCTCTTACTTCTCCGGAAGAACAGAAAAAAGTTTTGTCTCGAGTTCTAGCTGACCTTAAGGGAAAAAATGAGTACGGAATTGTATCCTATATGCAGACGGTGTGTGGGAATCTTTCTGGACCAAAACTTTTTACAGAATTCCTTGAATTGATGGGTGAAAAACCAGTCGAGGGATCTGAAGCCCTTAAAGTTTGGAATGAACTTTACCAATTAGCTGAAAAATCAACTACGGTCATGCGTGATTCTGCGGGAATGGAAAAACAAAAAGCAGCCTCTCAGAAGTCCGAAGCCGAAGCTCGTATGCGGGCGAATCAGCTCATGGAAGAGGCAAAAAAACAACTGGAGTTTAATCAGTTTGTGAAAGCTAAAGGAACTTTAGCGGAGATCCATGTCTTGTATCCTACGATCAATCAGTTTTATTTGTACAAGGCATGG
>JBHIVS010000078.1:0-10185 GCA_041987885.1 Pseudobdellovibrionaceae bacterium
AAATCTAGTGACTTGATATAGTCAGGCACTGGGACGGATCCACTATCATCGACCAGTTTGGTATTTAGAATCGTGTGCAGAAGCGTAGAACGTATAAGTTCAGAAGGAGCTAGAACCTGGCCTTCCCCAAATCCAAAACGGGTTTGAGTTCCATTTCGTTCGTCATACGACGTACGCTGTTGGGAAGGGAGAACGTTACCAGCAGCGTCTTCTCCGCATGCTGAGTTCACCATTTTCTGCCAAAGAGCCTCCGGAATTTTTGTCCGTTGGCCCGGTCTAATGAGCGCCCACTCAGTGTGGGTGTCTTTCAACATAACTTCTTCAAGTTCAGGATCATCACGCAACGTGAAATTGCGCGTGAACCTGAGCTTGAAGGTATCGTCTTTGGTGACAACGTTAGACAGCCCAGAGAGCGTGATGGCATCGTAAATCATTTTACGTGGTTTGATTGCCATGTGTTTCCTCATGAATATTTTGGAAGGTCAAGTACTGTGATGGACCAGTGGTGATCAATTGTGTGATAGCCTTCACGGATAGGTTTTTAGATCTTGCGGCCACGGAACGGTTCTTTACCCAGAAGAAGTACTTAGTTGTCGTAAATGACCCATCCTCACCTCTAATCGGGATAGCGACATACTGGTAGTCAACTTTGAACTGGCGCTGAATTTTCACATTATCTTCAACAGATGGATCGAACGCAAGCTCATCCTGTGATGGGATGTATGCTCGAACAATCACTACTGCTTCTGCACCAGTTTGGATAGACGGGATGGAAACTATTGTGATGTCATCATCATTAATCGACTTGCCATTAGCAAGAGAGAAAGTTCCTGCGAGTTGTGCAACACCATTGACATACACGGAAACGCGGTCGGAAGTCGCTCTTGGGATCTCAATGGTCATAGGGTCTGTCGTGTTCAACACCGCTGTTTCACTCGCGGTTTTACGAACCAACACACTCTTGATCTCTTCCCAGTTAGTCCAATCGGTCGAGTAACGGTCAATGACTGTACCATCGTTGAGTGTGTATGATGCACCGGCCGCCGCATCCATGATTAAATCTACTGACGGCGTGTTCACCTCAACAAAATCACCGGCATATGGTAACCAGGCACTATTTGGTACACGGCTATCAGAGTCAAGGTCTTCTTGAGTTGGAACGTTCCATGCTCTCCAACCAATGGTGCTATCATCTCCATCGTTTGAGAACGTAGTGTACTCTGTGCCAACAACGATTGCTTGAACACGAACCGCGTCCTTCAAATCAACACCGGTCAACGCCTGTTCCATGACTGCACCAAAATTATTTTCTGTATCAGTGACGTCAAAAATCATTGGCGAATGAGTTACTCGCAGACCAAGGTTTGGAAGATCGTACGAGGAAGTTGGGGTGCTCCATTGCTCCTCAGTGTATCTGACCACGATGACATCAACAAGACCAGTTTGTGTCTGCTCAACTGTGACAGTCGTTTCATAGTAATCAACAACGCTAGTTGGAATTCCTTCATCGTCGAGAACATATGATGTGTTAGTCGTACTTGAAGCAATTAAAGTTCCAACAACCGGCGTGTGTTTGAACACCGAGATTGAAACCGTGCCGTTGTTTATGGTTGACGAATTAGGTGTGATGTGCTTAGTGAACTCATCAGTGACCAAATACTCTGACACTGGGCGGGCACTAACTTCATCTTCCACCCAGCCACCAATTCGCATCCCTGCGGAGATACCCAGAGCTGCAAAAGTGTACTCATCAAGATACATTAGCCCATTCTGAATGTCACCAGAAATAATTGCGCGCAGAGTTACTGGAAGCGAGGCATTGAAAGAAGGGTGGGCGCGCTCTGTTGCGACTGCAGCTTTTGACCAAGCTATTGGGCGAACCTTCCACACGCGTTCGCGTGAGTATGTTTTTGCCCCATAAGCCTGCCCGTCGGCCTTCGACGCAGCAATTAAATCCGCGTTACCAGCATCTTGCGCGGCGAGCGCATCATACTCAGAAGGAGGTACGCTGCTCTCAACCCACTCAACAACATCAACTGATGCATAGTCTGCCAAAGTCCCCCAACGAGAAAGACGCCCGTCAACATCAGTAAACACAGTCTTATCATAGTATGGGACATAATCAAGGCTTGTTGTGTCAAACCATACTCTGCCTACTTCTTTAGCGCCCCACGTTCTTAGAGGATCATAGTTAGCATTTCCAACGACCTGTGTGGACACGTTGTATCTGGCAGGGTCAGTTGAGGAAATAATGTTAATGCTCTCAAGGGCAGAAGGAGTATGCGCACCTGCAGCAGGATGCCACACCGGAATCTCTTCAACAAGTTGAACATCCACATAGTTGAACAGCTTGACCGGATTGAACTTCGGCGTAGCAGGTCCATATCCGATTGCTTCAACAACCCCAGCGCCATAGACTTCCAGCGTGGTGTTGTTCAGCTTACGCAGTTTTGCGGAGTCTCCCATAACCTCGTCAATTGCGTAATCAAGTTCATCGCAAACGAAGCTAAGCTTAATTTGCTGTGGGAAAACATCAGCATTTGTGAAAATACGTTCATAACGCCCCACAACTTGAGATTCAAAGCTTCTGTCCGCACCAAGATCGTCAATTGAGAACCAGCGATTTTCATCAAGCATGTCAATTTGCTTGAAGCCGTACTGCTCAAGATTATTGTACACGGTGTCGCCATAGAATTCTGTAGGCTTAAACTGCAGCTTTGTGAATTGCTGAAGCGTGTCATCAACAGAAAGTCTGAGTTCTGGGAAAACCTTAGAACGGCTGTCACCATATTCGGCGACCTTATAGGCCCAGTATTCATCAAGCTTAGCGTCTTCAAATCGCCCATTGTTAAGGAACGAGTCAATTGACGCATTCGTTCCCTTCATTTGAATCAGCCCACGCCAGAAGTTAAATTGTGTGCTGTCATTGAGATCCAAATCAGTCATGTACTGTTTTGGTGAGAAACCAAGCAACGCAAGAGCATGTCTAGTTGACAACTTGTCTTCAAAAACATGACCTGCATCGTAGTAGTTAGCGATCTTGTCTGTGCTCGACTGAAGGTTGCGTTTAACTTGATCACCAACCAGATAATGGCCGCCAAATTCAGGGCGTAAGGTCTGCGCGGCCTGTCTTCTTCCATTCAGTTTGATTGTGACAATTCTGGCTCCAGAGAATGGATCATAGATCAATCCCTCACCTGTGGAAGGTGAAGTTAGATTATTGAACACAAACAAGTGCTCATATTCATCCATTTGAGCATGGACAGAGAACATTGGAACGGCGGCGGAAATCATTGATTTGCCGCGTGAACGTAAGATTGTCAAATCTTCTGTAGGAATCTTGCTACCCAAAGTATCAAACACACCTGGATGTCCAGTTACATCAAATAAAGCCGTGTCATAAAATGGTGACAGTAGTCCAGTATCCTGCTCAATCCACACGCGGTCCATGAATGGAACCAACACGTGACCTTGACCAAGGTCAATTCCAGCGTAAACTGCGTCGATCAGCTTTTCAATCTCTAGCTGCCAATTTCTAACGCGGCCAGTAATGATGTCGATGTTCCCACCATTGTCATCTTGGAAGCGCCACCCGTCCTCCTCAAGCTTCTTCGAATAGCCATAAAGGAAGGTCACGACGTTCTGCAGACCAATGATCGTGAGTGGCAACTCAGTCTTCTTAAGAGATTTGATTTCCGTGTACTGTTTCCACTCAAGCGCACTGTGAGACTTCGATAGAGCATTGAACGTTTGATATTCACCATTGGCGTCTAGCTCAAAGTATTCAATACCTAAGTAACGGCTGTTGTAGCCCTCAATTCTGAACGCCCAATCTGCCGCATCGTTTTTTGGAGCGTATCCAGACTCTGCTGGAACGTTGTCTCCAAGCTGAACAACTGACACCCGAAGTCCTTGAACCCACAGATCCTTGGCGTAAGGTGATCTCTTGAATCTCAATTCATAAGCTGATTCAGGAATAGCATCGCTATCAGAAAAAACACGCAAGTCATCAGTTGAGACCAATCCACCTGCACGATACCCTAAATTCACGTCCCAACCCTTGAAGGCACGCATTGCGTAACCCTGTGAGCCATCAACTGACCCATCTCTGAGTGCTTGCGCAAACGTCTGACCAAATCCGTTAAACTTAAAGTACGGAGTCTGTTCAAGAACGCACGTCATTCCGTTGCCATTTGATTGGGCTTTGACAATAAACTTGTCGCCAATTCTGAATGGAATACCTTCATCCTCAATAAAAGCGTTTAGTGAGTATCCACTCGAGTTGATGGATTCGAACCCACTTCCCTCGTGTAGGTATCCAAGCAGTTTACCAGACTCAGTGCGAACAGAGAATGATTGTTTTCTTGACGAAGTAAAGCCATCACAAGTGATTGTGATGAACACCTCTGTCGGTCCGGTCACGACAGATCCAAATGTAATTGGATTTTTGCGAACAACACTGTCAACTGGATCCCCATGCAGCCTAAATCTACGATGCCCTGGGACAGTAATGTCTGCCGAATCATACAGAATGTTGTCGACTTCAACCCACTGGAATCCCCAGCAATGACCAAGGAAACCAAGAGGATCAGCTCTAAACAGTGCGCGGGCAAGAGAGTAATTGAACTCTAGTGATTTTGTCCATACAGTTTCTACAAGCGACCCCTCACCAAACAGATAAGGGTTTTCTTTTGCGCTTGGTTCAACTGTCGTTAACGCTTCCTGGCTCGCAGCAAAGAAATCGCTCACATAAGGAGGAATGAGAATATCACGATTGACGTCAATTGATAGCTTCAGATTTTGGCGTTGAGACTTGATGTGCGCCCACATGCTTCTCTTCCACCAACGGACTTGTTCAAAGACTGCAGGCTGGCTGTTGTCTGTTTTGTCAGCCATGAGCTGCCATGCCGTTCCAGACAGGTCTGTGCCTTCATTAATCACAACGACTAATCCGGCGTTCAATGGGTCATTTGCGCGCTCCCAACCACCAGATCTCACGATCCAGATGCCGTTATTTTGTGGCACCGTTTCGCTAACCAACAGAATCCTATCGCCACTTCTCAGAATGCAACCGTCAATTGGGCTGGTTGGCAATCCATAAAGGGTGGTTCCTACCGCCACGTCAGAATAGACTATGGTGCGAACTCTTGTCAATTGCGAAACGTTTTCTAATTCATCCGGACTTATGGTCTGCGCAGCCCAGGTAGAATCCCAGTCTGCAGGTTTATCAGCAAACCCTAAGAGTTTCCAAGGTTCGAGGTTTGGTCGGGCCGTTGGAATAACGCCAGCCACACTCGCTTGATGTTGTTTGAGAGCATTGAACCATCTTGCAGGCAGCCCCACAGAGCTGTAGTTCCACGTGAATGGATCAGACAACTTGTAATCGGGCGCTAGAGGATCATATCCATTGGTGGCCGCCCAGGAGGCGAGTTCACGGTGAAGGTATGGAGCAAATTTGCTGTTAACCCAATTGTCAATTTCTGACTTTGTGAAGTATGTGCGGCTTTCCTTATTGATTCCATCATACAGACGGGTCTCAATCGTGAACAGCACCTGATTCAGAATTTGAGCTGGATCGATTTCTACCCATGCGCCAAGAGGATTAGTTTCATCAGCCCAGAACGCGCCATTCCACACCTTAAGCGTGTTGGAAAGTCTGTTGTACCAGTGCGCACCGACAATATTCGTTTCCGGAGCAACAGTCGTGTCACTTAAAACGTTGAACACACGAAGCACCTGCGAACCGTCGCTGAGCGGGCTCATCCACAATTCACCCTTGTAAGGGTTCGCTGGTGGGGAATTAGTGAAAGATCCTACTGCCGGAGTGTATGACCCATCAGAACGCTTCACCAACATACTAGGCGACAACAGTCTGTCTTTAAACTCCTGAGTGAATGTGGCCAGCGGAGACAAGTGTCCATCGTGGTGCTTGAATAATGTCGCGCCGAGCTCGTTGTCAAACACCACCTCTGGTTTGACCGCTGGAATCACACCTAACATTGGGAGCGTCGCAGGGAATCCAACTACCGGAGAGGTCGAGTCATAGAGAACAGTTCTGACATCATTGTCCTTAGCGCGAATTGACAGGATGTAGTCAACTAGTTGATCAACATCGTCACCGTTTACTACTACTTCATTATCAGAGAAGTAGTTCACCAGCTCTTTAGAGAAGATGTCAGTTATAGAATTCAATGCAGATTCATATTGGCGCTGAGCCAGATCAATCATTGAAACGGGCGTCAAATCACGTTGCATCAAAAGAGATGCTAACAGATTCTGTTGCTCTGACCACAGTTTAACGGATCCACCAAAGGCTCTATTTTCAGGCAGTCCTGCCACCTGGTTTTGCAAGATACCTCTAAAATGAGAGTAAAGCGTGCCTTCTGGAATCTCTCCACCGTTCTTTGCTTCTACGTTGTTGTAGAACATTCTTGGAACTTGCCACGCGCCTTTACCGTCGGCGTCAGCTTGCGCCCCACCAAACACATCGTAGACCGCAAAGTCATCTTCACTGCGATACACGTAGCGTGTAGTTTCAAAGTTACCGACACGAACATAAACTGTATCGCCTACAGCGGCTGTACCTGTGAGGAGTGCTTTGAAAATTCCGTTGTTGTATTCGGTTCCAATGACAATGGTTCTGTATTGCTCTGGCAAATCTTTGATCTTAGATCCAGAAACACTGAACGTGAATGGCCCTGTCGCAGTGAATGTCCAGACTTGCTGTGACGCAAACGGGTCAAGAATCTCAAATGACGCTTGAACATCACCTTCACCAACGTACTTCACATCAGAAACTGTAGCGTTGGAAAAACCAGCGTGCCAAATACCATGCAGAGTGCCATCACGTAGCTTGTAGAATAGCTGACTATCGCCTTCTACTAATCCGTGGCCGAAAATGAAATCGCCTGACTCATTAGTTGCGCGTTTAACACGTCTCTGCAGTGCAGGGTCGATGTCTGCGGTAGGGTCCTCTACGTAGAAGAATAGCGGTGTCACTTGCCCAGTGTGGGTACCATCGTATCTAAACAAGTCGAAAAGAGGAGCCTGATTGAACTCAGTCTTACGTTGCACATATGACACGCCACCAACATCTGTCGGAGTGGTGGTTGGGACACCTCTAAGTAGATTACCAGAAGTGACGGCGGCAGATCTAGCTAATGTGACAACACCAGTTGATTGAACTTTGTATTGCGAGTTCAGCTGGACATTTGCATTGAACTCAATGATGGGTCTAGTCGCCTGCACTAGCTTAGTGGTATCAAATCCAAGAGCTGATGCCTCATCACGGTGGATCCAGTAGTTTGCTTCTTGCCAGTCATTAGTATTGGTCGTGGTGTTTGCTACACCGACCCAATTATTCGTCTGAGAAGAGGTGAATGTGTATCCGGCAAAATCACCCTTAGTGACAAAAACAGTGGCGTTAGCTTTGATGTTTTCCTCATCGTAATCGGCTGCTCGCACAAACGCGCCAGGCTTTACGACGTAGATACCATTGTCGAAGCCGTTACCTGTCACTAGAATTCGATCGTTTTCTTTTACCTGAACGCCACCAATAGTCTGATACACATCAAGTGAATCAACACCAGCAATCTTTCCCTTTACTCCTGGAGAGGCCTGAACAACAGTGACGTTGTAGGTGCTTGACAAGAAAGGCGCAGCAATAGTAAAATTGTCTCCAGCTTCAAAGGATTCATTACCAATCCAAACGCCATTTGAATCATAAATTGGATCACGCAGGATTTTAAACGACAGGAGAGGAGCTGCGGCACCTGGCACGGTGAAATGCACTTGGAATGACGTTGTTGCTTCTTCTGTTACCTCGTCAAGCGTGAACTTTTTAGTTGCGTCCTCTGGAGCAATTCCAGCTCCATTAGCAATGACGATAAATGTTCTTCCTTCAACATCAGTTGTTGGATTAAATCTTGCGTCATTGGCAGACAAGAATTCAACCGACCAAGTTTGAGGATAAAATCCTGTGCCAGTCAGGTTAATTGGCGCGATTGACGCCGTAACCACATTCAACTTTGTGTCGTCAGAAAGGTCTGGTCTCGCAATAACGTAGTACTCAGGCGCAAGTGATGGGTTCCATTCATGAACTGGCGCGTTTGGAAGCGCTTTCGCGAACCAATAGTAGTTGAAGAAGTTTGTAAACCGGTCAAAGTTGATCGGCGGGGCGTAGTTATTGCCCTGTGAGTACAGCCATGATGATGTGTCCTTTGACACCCCGAGGACTTCAGCCTTTCTGATAAGGTCTTGAATAGTGAAAGAGTGCGTTTCACTTCCAAGCTTAAACGACAACACTGGGATCAGCGCATTTACGTCGCGCTCGACAGATGGTTGGGGGATTTTTGGGGATCTGTCGTCAGGAGAAGATGGTTTGCGACCGACATAACCGTACAGAGGTACTGCTTCATCCTTAGTAAGGAAGCGGTTGAAAAGATTGTCGATCAAAGACGTGATCATTGGGTTCCGCAGGTTTTGTGGAACCAGGTTGATTAGGTCTTGGAATGGGATGTTGTAGTCCTTGTTGGCCATGCTCTGAGCTTATCTAATTTGCCTGTCTGATATTTAGCCAAGATTCAAAAGCTCAAAAAATGCCAACCTGGGCTAGGCGACACAGGGCGGCGCCGGCTGATTTGAAAGTTTAAGAATGAAACGCATACCAAAGAGGGGCACAAAGGCCCCTCTTTCATTCTCTGTAAGCTCAGAATGGCGTGCTACTTCAAACCGCCGCTATTCGGACTATCCTTATTTCCAACCCGCAATCAAGCATTACATTGTCCGTCTTCCGCTGTTTGTGTTGTCATTCACGAGGCGTGGTATCGAAAAACGACCCGTCAGGTTCACCAATCAGCTCATGGTGTTTAAGCTCTTCCTTAGCAAAGTTCACAGCCTCTTCGGCAGTTGCAAAGAAATGTGAGTGCGGATGTTTATCGCCTCGAAATGCTTCATTTCCGGTAATGAAGGCTACATAAGGTTTTCCCTGCTTGACCATGACACTACTAGATTGGTCGGATTTTACGACCATGACAGCGCGGCCGACAGGTTTCGTTCCTTTGTACAGATCCCCGTGCAATCCGGCTGCGCGGTCAAATTTGATGCGCTGGCGAAAAACGACATTCGATTTGCTTTCGTTCAGCTCAGAGAGTTTCATTTCAGCTTCCTACTACAATCAACCTGTGTAATTATATCACACTCAGGCTGGAATTATTCTCTTTGATCTATAGGTGAATAGAACTTCACCGCCGATGTCATCTTCGTCCACAAGTTCAAAATCACGTAGCCATCTAGCCAGCATGCTTTTGTAGACCTCTGGTCGTGTGTCATCTCCATCGTCATCTAATTCTGCTGAGAAACAGATTTCTTCTGGAGAATACCGGTGCAGCAGCTCTTCAATTGATTGCTTAATCATTGAGAAAACACGAAATGGTTTTCCACCATTTGTCTTTCTGAACGTTTGTTCTTTCTTCCCGGACGCAGAAGTCGAAATCTGCTCAAATTCTACCGTCCAGCTATTGAGCCCGTCTTCATTATCATTCTTGTGCGCGGTGAACAGAATATCACGTTTGCCAATTGTCGCCCGTGTCTTAAAAGAAGAAGAACTGGCTCTAACTACTCGATAATCTATTGGCGTGTTCAAGAGCTCTTGTAGAAGTTTCATAGATTGTCCTTGTGAACGAAGGTGATTATTTCGTGTTCCCCGTTCCAAATTTGGCGTTGTATTGACAACCATTTTTTGAGTATTGGCTGCTTAACGTCTTCCAGGTTCGAAATAGTTTTGTATTTTGGGTGTGAAAACCGATTCGAAAATTTCTTGTACAGAGAAACACGTGAGTCTTCGCTCTTGCTAGAAAGAAACACCAAAGCTCCAGGCTCTTCCCTATTAAGAACCTGTTTTGTTAGCTCGGCAACGGTGCTGAAGATTTTCAACGCATCGCCTTGCCCAGTTGTCTCAATTGAAGAGTTTCTGGAAAATTCGAGGACAAAGACGTTAGCTTTCACAGAAGCTCTGTCACTTTGATATTCAGCCCATTCAACGTTGATTAAATCGCCATCGGCAGTTCTGAAAGACGCCTTGATCTCATCATCGTTAAAAGATAGTTTGGCATCATACGTGCTGTTGAAAATTTCAAGTAGTTTCATTTATACTGCCAAAAATGTAGCACCAAATTCGATGAAACT
>JBHIVS010000079.1:0-9876 GCA_041987885.1 Pseudobdellovibrionaceae bacterium
TCAGAGGCCAAAGAAAAATATAGTTTCTTTGCCGTGCCTTTAAATTTAGGATTGGTTCTCCGTTTACAATGGGCTGACTATCAATGGGTAGTGCCTTATGTTGCTGGTGGTGGAAGTTATATCGGTATTGCGGAAATGCGCGACGATGGTAAAGGTCCAAGCGTTGTTGGAACTCCGGCAGCTTATGGTGCCGGTGGATTACTTTTTAATATCACGGCTATGAGTAGATCCGCAGCATTTTCACTAAACAATGAGTATGGAATTAAAAATTTATTCGTCGGTTTAGAGTACCGTCGACTTCAGACATTTAATGAAGATTTGGATTTTAGTTCTAATATTATTTCTGCAGGCGTTGCAGTCGATTATTAATTTCTAGATTTAGAAAATATAAAAATTTAAATTAGATAGGCGGGTCTCTAAAAAGATTCGTCTTCCCTCTCACGTTCCGTAGTTACAATTTGTGAGATAAGGAAGACTGTTGGGGGCTACGAAATTACTGTTGAACGCAAGAAGCTGTTCCAACTTGATTGCGGCCAGCGTATTTGATGGCTTCTTTGCAAACAAGATTAGCTTCGCTACAGTTCGCTAAAACAGTGTTTTGACCGTTTTTATCTTTAACGATCACATTGTTTTGAGAACACCAGCTAATATAGACAGGTTCTTGAGATAAATTTTCATAAGCGAAAGCAAAATTTGCAGATACGATCACGATTGCTGCTAGGATAGTTTTCATTGTTTCTCCTCAATTACTAAAACGATGCGATGAATTACGCCTGTTCACTTCAAAAATCAATGGCCTTTGAAAAACGTTAAAACTGTCTAGAAGATTGTCGTCCTTGCGAAGCCTCGATGCGAGTTTACCTGTCAAATTTGAAGTCCTCGCGGACGCCTCTGCGCTTTTGCTGGAGGCTGCTGCGGAGATCAAATTTGACAGGTAAACTCGCATCGGAGCTTCTCACTCGACAATATTTAGAGCCCTGCGGGCTGTTTGGGGGTGGGGCGATTTTGGGAGTTTGTTAGATGGTGTTGCTTTTTTTTTGGATGGGTTTGGGTTTTTAGATTTGATGTTTTTGGTGAAATTGATTTTTTGGAAAATATGCAGTGATCTTGAGTAATTTTGGGAAGCCTGTTAGAGATTGCTGGAAATGACGAAGATTAGATTTACCGTTGCATATGATGGGACTGGATATTGTGGCTGGCAAAAGCAAAAGCCTGTTGATCAGATATCTGTGGCTCAAATTATTGAAGAAGCTCTTGAGAAGGTCTTTAAGGAAAAGATCGTGCTGTTTGCTTCTGGAAGAACTGATGCTGGGGTTCATGCCTTTAATCAAGTTTGTCATTTTGAAACTTCTAGGGTTATTGATCCGGCTAAGAAATGGGATTTTTGCTGGGCCATCAATAACTATCTGCCTCGTGGGATCGTCGCTAAAAAAGCTTGGATTGCGCCTTCGGAGTTTCACGCCACGCTTTCTGCGACGCATAAAACATATAGATACCTGATCTTAAACCAAGCCCGTCCGAATCCTCACTTGGCTCGCTATGCAGATTGGGTTCGCTTGCCCATAGATATTGAACATTTAAAAGAAAGTTCTAAAATTCTCTTGGGAAATCATGACTTTAAGTCTTTCCAGTCAGTGGGGACTCCAGTTCATGATACTATCCGAGAGATCTATCAGGCCGATTGGGAGTGGCGTAAACCTGGGCTTTTGCAGTTTACGGTTACGGGAAATGGCTTTTTAAAACAAATGGTTAGGAACTTGGTAGGGACGTCTCTTTTAATTCAACGTAAAGGGTTTGAACCTTCCGAAATGGGGAAAATATTACAGGCGCTAGACCGCACAAAAGCGGGTCCTCCGGCTCCTGCCGAAGGTCTTTATTTGATGAAGGTTTATTACCCTCAAGACCTTGACAATAGGTGTATAGAACTTTAAAACAATCCTTCCCGCAAAATGTGTAAGAGCCCGTTGTAAACTCAAACATAAATTTGCCGAATAAACGACGGTAAACCGTTTATTCAATAAGAAACTGGAGATTCTGATGAAAACTTTCAATGCGAAAGCAAATGAAGTTGAAAGAAAATGGTGGATCGTTGATGCCGCTGACCAAAAAGTAGGTCGCGTAGCGACTGTTGTGGCTAACATCCTTCGTGGTAAAAATAAAGCTATCTATACTCCGAATGTTGATACTGGTGACTTTGTTATCGTTATCAATACGGATAAGATGGAACTTTCTGGAACTAAGTGGCAGGACAAAACATATTTTAGTCACTCTCGCTTCTTTGGTTCTTTGAAAGAAATGACTGCAGCTCAAGCAAGAGAGAAAGATTCAACTTTCATCATTCATGAAGCTGTACGTGGAATGCTTCCTACAAATAAGCTTTCTCGTCATGTTATTGCGAAAATGAAGGCATACACTGGTGCTGAGCATAATCATTCTGCTCAAAAGCCGGCTCTTTACACACTCCCAACTAAGAAGTAATCGGAGATAGATAATGGCAGCAGCAGATAAATTCTATTATGCAACTGGAAGAAGAAAAACAAGCTCAGCGCGTGTTTTCTTGAAACCTGGTAAAGGTACAATCACAATCAACGGTAAAAAATCAGATGATTATTTGACTCGTATGCAATCACAAATGGTGATCGTACAGCCTCTTGATCTTTTGAACCAACTTGGTAAGTTCGACGCTAAAATCACTGTTTCTGGTGGTGGTGAGTCTGGACAAGCCGGTGCTATCCGTTTGGGTATCACTCGCGCACTTATCGCTTTCAACCCTGAGTTTAAATCTGTGTTGAAAAAAGCTGGATTTGTTATGCGTGACCCTCGTATGGTTGAGCGTAAGAAATACGGTAAAGCAGGTGCACGCCGTAGATTCCAATACTCAAAACGTTAATCGTTTGGGTCCAATATTCGAAAGAATATTTGGAAGGAACAAAAAAGGGAGCTTTATGCTCCCTTTTTTTTATTCAAAATTTACAAGCTCGCCCTTTTTAAAAGCATTGCGATTTAATGTGAAAACAAAAGTCTGTAGAAATAAAAAAAGAGCCTCAGGAGGCTCTTTTTTGTTTTTAAAAATATGATATTTCTTAGCTAAATGGATTTTTCAGATTTTTGTCCAATTTGAAATATCAAGATAGTTATTGAGTCAGCTCGTTTGTGCAAATCAAAGAAACTAATTTGTTATCATAAACAAAAGTTCCACCAAATTTGAAAGCAGCAAGGCTTGGGTTTTTACTGAGTTCTTCCAGCTCTTCTTTAGAGAACTGATAGATCTGAAGAAAGCCAGTTTTTGTAACCATATATCCTTTATCTTCAGAGTCAGGGCTTAACAATGAAGTTGCTAAGAATCCTTGAGATAAAAGCGCATTAAGAGTTTCCGTTGGGATAACGCTACTCAAAGTAACTTCTCCAGCACGGCTTTCCATATCACTGATAGATTTTCCATACTGAACAACAAGAACACTTTGATCTTGATCAGCGATAGAGCTTACTAGGACATAGGGTTGCGTGGAGCCTTGTGGGTTTATACAAACAAATAAAGGTGCCGGAGTATTTGCGAACGATTTAAGGCTAGCGATCAAAGTAAGGGCGAAAACTAATTTTTTCATAAGATTTATTTCCTAATGTGATGGAGTCGTTACTAGAGACCGTGTTTTACGCAGATAAAAAGATAAGTATTTCCTTTGCCGTAAAGCTCTGCTTCGTACATTTTGTTAGGATCGTTAGGGATTGCATTGATCATTAGAACGGCAAAACCTTCGATAGCTCCATCAATATCTTTATAGTTATCATCTAAAAGCTCTGAATAAAGCTGGTTAGATTGAAGTTGAGCTAGAGTAGAATCCTTAGCCGTGTAAGAGAAGTACTCTGTTTTCACAGGAACGTCGTTGATCTCTTCAGTAAAATCAACAGTTACATAGTCAGCGCTTAAGTCATCGCCTAAAGATACGGTAAGAGCTGTTTTTTCTTTTTGTAGTTTTCCTTGGCAAGTAAAGAGAGGAGTCGAAGCCATTGAAGCAGAGCTAAAGCCTAAAGCGAACAAAGTAATAAGTATTTTTGTCATATATAAATCCCTCGGTATATAACCTAAGGCACTGTAGTCCCATGAATGGCTGTATCCTTCAAATGAAAATAGTGAAATCATCTTTTCAGAATATACTTTGGAATATTTTATAGGTGTGGGGTCAGAATTACTCCAGCTTTTTTAGTAAAGCAGAGAGATCCTTTGGATCGATCGAATAGCTATTGGTAAGCTCTTTGGCAGCAGGTCCTGTGAGTTTTGTACTCTCTAAACTCAGTCCTTGTTTTTGCAAGATTTTGAGGGCTTGCAAGGTTTGTTTTGCACTGGGTTTGTAGTGTCCACTGGAGTTAGAAAACTCTCTTAAAACGCCGTTATGAAACGCAGCGGTTCCAGCAAATATAATATCATCTCCCGCAGACAATGAAGAGTGGTGATATTTTCCTCGGGATTCAAATGGCAATAGATAAGCTTTGTTGTTTTTATCGATAACAAAGAGGCCGTGCTCAAAGCTCATGGCCTCGGGGTCAAAGTCACTCGAGGTCTTTTTACCTTGGTGATTTACGATCAGCCCCTCTTTGACAAAGAGGGCGTAGGGTAAGAGTTCTTCTTTAGAAAAATATTTTACATTCCAAGCTTTTTTGGTGATGGGGTCCATATAGGTCCCTTTGTCTTCTCCTCTATAGGTTGGATTCATGGCAATTAACAAATCGCTATTTGTGAAAAAGACGTTGTGGCACTGAAGTGCATGTCCATTGGCCTTAGCAAGAGTGGTTAAAGACATAGAGAGACAAAAAAGGGCCAATGCCCAATAGTTCGACGTCTTTCTAGTTTTAAAACGATTTGAATGTTTCATAAGCTCTTCTATATCTCTATTATTTTGTAATGCATGGATCGCGCCATAGGAGAACTGTCGAATGCTTGTTAGTGTCGGTAAGTAGGCATAGTCATTGAGCAAAAAATCTAAATGTTATTTGATCAAAAAAATAAAGCGTGTGATTTTTTTATCAAGAAATTTTAATAGGGGGTTTTATGAAAATAGTTTTATCCACGATGATTCTTTTAGTGTCGATGGGAGCTCATGCAGCTCAAGATCTTATGCATTGTACTGTGCCCGTAGAAAATTCAAAAATTACTCTTACAATTACAAAGGAAGATGATCAGTCGATTGATTTTTTATTGATCTCGCTCAAAGAAGGAAAAACCGAAACCTTATTTTATTCCCAAGACGACAAGGGTGGGACAGATGATCAGCTTAAAGAAGGTCTTTTGAATTTGGTACTTTTAACAGATGATACGCGCGTAGAAAATGGTGTCGTTTATAATGCAGGTTTTTTTAATGCCGGCGCGGTCGGAGAAGGTTCCGTTGAATATGATGGTTTGATGATGGCAAAGGGGAATATCTATCCTTTTGCATGTGAATTGGTCGTTAAAAAATAAGGAATGTCTCATTTTAAGAAATAACAAGGATCAGTATCAGTGATCTAATACTTATAAGTAATTAGGTCGCTGATACTGATCTTTTTATTTAGAAAAGAGCACTTGTAAATCCTTTGATCAATGTAAAGTAAATAACACCCTAGTCCGAAAAGATAAGGGATAGAGCATGGAATAAGAATTGCCTCTATACATTATGAGACGTGTTTTTAGGGGGAGAAAATGATCAAACGTTTGTCACTGGTGATCGGTAGCTTATGTCTCATAATAGGCTTTCAAAACTGCGCACAACAAGGTGCGGAAGGTGTATCTAGTTTAAGTGGGGACGCATCTGTTGTCTTGAGCTCTACGGAGGCTTCTAAAATTAGTTATGTCGAAGTCCCAGCGGCGGTTTCTTCAATTCAAAATTTGCAAAAAACTTCTTCTGAATCAATGGTTTCAGATACCAGATTGCTGGTGTCCCCTAAAACGGGTGTTATTCATGTTGTTGATTCTTTGAATAATAAACTCGATGAAAAATGTTTATCGAGTGACGATCTTGCTCGCTTGCAGGAACTGTTGGCGAATGCATCGGTTTGCCAAATGCCTGTTGCTAAAGCTGATATTTGTGCGACTAAATATACTCCGGCCTATGCTTCTTTGGTCTTAGGACAAAACCGTGTGAGCTTGGGTGAAGAACGGGACTCTTGTGGTTATGGTCGTCAGGAAATTTGCGGAGCGCTTGGAGATGTGTTTAAGACTTTTGTGTCTTACGTAAGATCAAGTTATTCTCAAATGGAATGTCAGTAGATTTATTTTTGTGATTAAAAATCAATCTAGATTTTAGAAGATTTAAAACTAACAGATTTTTTTAGTATAAAAATAAAAACCCTATCTGTGATCGATCTGTGTCCCCTTTATGGGAAAGATCAGATGAGATAGGGTTTTACTTTTTTAATGACTATTATTTATTACAAACCGTCTTCGAAGATAAATTTTACTTGGCGTTTGTAGCCGCAATAATTTGCTCAAAGGCTGTCTTGATGTTTTCGCGTTGAGGAGCTGCTCCTTGAGCGAAATCAGGGCGACCACCGCCTTTACCACCCATTGCGCCAGCAACAGTCTTAAGAACATCACCAGCTTTAAAGCTATTGGTAAGGTCTTTAGTTACGCTGACGATAATAGGGTGAGATCCTTCGCCTTGACCAACTACTACGACAACTCCTGTTGGAGTTTTGTTTTTTAAATGATCGGCAATTTCAGCCAATACTTGTCTGTCGTCAATCGCAAGGTCTGCAAGAACAAGTTGTCCTTTTAATCCATTTGCTTCAAACATCATTGCTTTAGCAATTAAATCATCGATGTTAACTTGGCCGCCTTGAAGTTTCTTAATTTCTTTTTCAAGGTTCTTTACTTGGTCTTTCAATGTTTCGATTTTTGAGCTCAAGTGAAGTGCACTTTCCGAGTCTAAAGAACGTAAATATTGAGCCGTCTTTGGAAGTCCTGCTGCACTTAAAGCAGAGTCAAAGTGATTGATCGCAGAGTTCACAAATTGGATGGCATTGTCACCTGTAATGGCTTCGATACGACGAACTCCAGAGCTAACGCCTGATTCTGACATCACTTTAAAAAGTCTGATTTCAGAAGTATTTTTAACGTGAGTTCCGCCACAAAGTTCACATGAAAAGCTTCCCATTGTTAATACGCGTACATCATTTGCGTATTTTTCACCGAAAAGTGCGATGGCGCCTTTTTCGATAGCGGCTTTGTGAGACATAAGTTCTGTTGTAACGGCATGGGCCTGTGCAATTTGTTCGTTAACAAGGTCTTCAATCTGTTTAATTTCTTCAGATGTCACAGGCTTGTTGTAAGTAAAGTCGAAACGAGTTTTTTGAGAGTCTACCAAAGAACCAGCTTGAGTTACTTGAGTCCCAAGAACTTTTCTTAAGGCAGCATGCAATAGATGAGTTGCGGAGTGATTAGAAGCTGTATTTCTTCTTTCAACGGGATCTACTCCAGTAACAACAGCATCATTCATTTTGAAGGAGCCATGTTCTATTTCGACATGATGAAGAACAATATCATCAATTTTAGTTGTATTGTGAACGCGAGCACGGTTTGTGTCTTTGACGATGTATCCAACGTCGCCAACCTGACCGCCACCTTCACCATAGAATGAGGTTTTATCTAAAATGATAATTCCATGCTCTCCAGTTTGAAGCTCTTTGGTTTCAGCTTTTCCATTAGATAGAGCCTTGATAGATCCATCTGCTAAAATTCCTTTGTATCCAAGGAATTCAACTTTGTTGCCAGCTTGAAGATAGTCTTTAGCGAATTTAATGAGATGAGCTTCATCCGCACCCATGGATTTACCTTTCCATGAAGCTTTAGATTTAGCTCTGTTTTCTTCCATTTCTTTTTCGAAAGCTTCTTCGTTAACTTCGATACCTTGTTCATTTGCGATGACTCGAGTTAAGTCAGCGGGGAATCCATAAGTGTCATACATGCGGAATACGACTTCACCTGTAAGCTCTTTAAGTCCTTGAGATTTCGCTTTTGAAATCTCTTCGTTTAGAATGGCAGTTCCCTTGTCTAGAGTAGAGCTAAATCTTAATTCTTCGTCGCGGATCGTATTAATAATATGATCTCTGCGGGCTTTAAGTTCAGGATATGCTTCACCCATGCTGTCAATTAAAGCTTCAGCCATTCCTGGAAGAAAGCTTTGAGTTTCAGAAATTTTACGACCGAAACGAATTGCACGACGCATGATACGTCTTAGAACATATCCACGTCCTTCATTGGATGGTAAAGCTCCGTCAGCAATTAAGAAAGTTGTCGAACGCGTGTGATCCGCTAAAACGCGAAGTGCAGCCGTAATTTCTGCTTTTTTAGGATCTTTTGCTAAAACTTTTTTGTCAGAGATGTATTCAATGTTTCCGATTTTACAAGCGTGGGCAATGATCGGTTTAAAGAGATCTGTGTCGTAGTTATTAAATACACCTTGCATGGCAGCGGTCATGCGCTCTAGGCCACCACCAGTGTCCACTGAAGGTTTTGGAAGTGGAGTTAGTGTTCCAGGAGGATTTTCAAAGTATTGCATGAATACTAGATTCCAGATTTCTACGAAACGATCTTCACCAGCAGCGATCCCTTGGAAAGGATCAGCAATTGTTCCTGCCTCTGGACCGTGATCATAGAAAATTTCTGTACAAGGACCGCAAGGACCTGTGTCACCCATTTTCCAAAAATTATCTTTATCAAAGCGGAAAATACGGTCTTTGGGAACACCCTCTTGATTGTGCCAGATATCAGCGGCTTCATCGTCAGAGATATGGACAGTTACATAAAGTTTCTCTTTGGGGATTTGAAGTTCCTTAGTTAAAAACTCCCATGCAAAGCGAATGGCGTCTTTTTTGAAATAATCACCAAAAGAAAAATTTCCCATCATTTCAAAGAATGTATGATGACGGGCTGTGAAGCCTACGTTTTCCAAGTCATTATGTTTACCACCGGCGCGCACACATTTTTGCGCGGTGACTGCACGAGAGTAGTCTTTTTTTTCAAGACCTAGAAAAGTATTTTTAAATTGATTCATACCCGCATTTGCAAAAAGCAAAGTAGGATCGTTTTCTGGTATAAGCGAAGACGATGCTACTGGAGTATGTCCATGTTTTTTAAAATAGTTAATAAAAGCTGTTCTGATATCAGAGCTTTTCATAGATAACCTTTCTTACGGTCTCAGAGTCAAATCCACGGGTAGCTAAAAAACGAGCTATTCGTGCTTTTTCTTCTCTCGAAAATTCAGAATTTTCACCCCATTTTGATTGAACTAGATCAAGTGCTTTTTCAAGTTCTTGAGCAGTGTCTTTGTCGACGGAGGGAAGTCCTTTTTCGCGAAGATAATTGTTTATATAATAAATACCTTTATTCCGACGATGAAGCATATCAGCTAAGCGATAAGCCATTTCTTGGGGATCACCCAACCAGCGATTGTCTTTTGCATAATCAATCGCTTCTTGAATGAGCTCTTCGAGACTTTCTTTACTGTCTTCATCATTAGAAAATTTATCTCGTAATTTTTTGCGAAGTTCTTTTTCAGAATGATCGCGTCTAGCAACGAGGTCCATGACCTTTCGTTTTGCTGCCATCTTATTTTTACGGGACTTTTCTTGGTCGGACATACTCCGAAATTATTACCTTTTTTTTTACTCCTTGCGAAGAAATATCTCGGTAATTTCTGAATATGTACCTAGGCGTAAAGATGGCCCCCAATAACCAGTTCCTTGGTTTACATAAAGCTGCATGTCATCGATTTGATAGAGACCTTTAACGTATTTTTGAAAGAAAACGATCAGGTAGTTCCATGGGAAGAACTGTCCACCATGAGTATGTCCAGAAACCATCAAAGGTCTTGTAGGCAATTCTGGAACCATATCTACGGTATC
>JBHIVS010000080.1:0-9831 GCA_041987885.1 Pseudobdellovibrionaceae bacterium
AAATGACAGAAAACGACTTTTTGTCTATCGCTTTTACACCTGAAGTTTATGATGAAGTAGAAAAACAAGGATTAATCCAAGAGATACCTTTTAATTTTCAAAACGAAGGAACCTTATCTCAACTAGCTAGTGTTATCAACGACGCTACTGAAGGTGGTGAAAAATATTTTGGTAAAGGAGTGATTGATACACTTACATTTGGAATGACAACTCCGGTGACACTTGGTCATGCTTATGTAGATGAAGAATATGATCCAAATGCAGGTCTTGGAGTTGGAGCTAAAGGCAAAGGCGTTGGTCTAGCACGTGATCCTGCAAACTTAGCGGGCATGCAAAAAAACTATAATGGTGAACCTATTGGCGTTGCGGCGGATAGTATATTTTTAATGATGAGTCGTCGCTATAAAGTTAAAGATACTCAGGATTCTTTTTATAATGAAATTGAAATGCCTGTGGTTAAGAGAACTTCTAAATAGCTCTGAAATATAGAATTAATAATTTAATTAAAAGCGAGTCTTGTTGACTCGCTTTTAATTTTTTTACTTAGTATAAAAGATATTTTTTACTCTCTTTGATCCAGCTCTTTTCGTCTTTTAATAGTGCTGAATTTAAATCTTGAGGAGTTGCTTTTTTGTTTTCGATCCATTCTCTAAGAGCAGGTCCGCCGTTGATGACATCAAAAGCCAACTTGTCCGTAACGTACTCGTAGGCAAAGTCACGATAAATTTCATACTTTGGATAGAGCTCTCGAATACATTTCAACATCAATGCAGTGATTCTAAAAGGCTTAAACTTGTCATGTTGATAGCTTTCATTGTCTGTATGGAATTGAAATCCATGGCAAAGTTTACCAACATGTTTATGGAAAGTTGGCTCGAAGAAACATTCACGAAGATGAACTCCTTTTAGCCATTGAGGAGCTTTCTTTTTCATAAGTTCTAGAACTTTTTTATAATCTATGTCTGAAGCACCCATCACCTCAAGAGCTCTTGTGGTGCCGCGTCCTTCAGAAAGAGTTGTGCCTTCGATGAGTACTGTACCTGCATAGGCTCTTGCCATATTTAAAGTTGCAGCATTTGGAGATGGATTCACCCATGAACGTTGCATATCCCAGCCGAAGCCTGGTTTGCTGTCAGGTTTATAGCCTTTCATTTTAATGATCTGTAGGTCTAAGCTAAGTTGATAGTGGTCTTTAAAGTAAAGTGCAAGTTCACCAACAGTAAGTCCGTGGCGCATAGGAATAGGAGCCGCTCCGACAAATGATTCCCAACCTTTGAGCATTCTAAAGCCTTCCACGGGTCTACCTGCAGGATTTGGTCTGTCTAAAACAATAAGTGACTTATTTAGGCGAGAACATTCTTCCATCACATAAAGGAGTGTCGTGATAAAGGTGTAAATACGACATCCAAGATCCTGAAGATCAAAGATAACTACATCACAGTGATTCATCATAGTTTCTGTGGGTCTGCGAACTTTTCCATAAAGACTAAAAATAGGAATTTTTAACTCAGGATCTGTAAAATCATCTGTTTCAATCATGTTGTCTTGTTTGTCACCGCGGACACCATGTTGAGGTCCAAAGGCACAGCTCAACTTAACTTTTTTTGCTAGCAAATCTATAGAGTGATTTAGATTTCTATCTACGCTAGCTGGATGACAGATCAATCCTACTTTTTTATTTTTTATTTTTTGTAGAGCTAATTTATTTTCTAAAAATACTTCAATGCCTAATTTCATATAACACCTAAGATAAAACGATCGTATTTAAGTAACTTGAATTTTCGGAAACGGTAACATTTGCACAGATTGTTGAGTTTTCGATTTTTGCATTCGCTTTTATATATGCATTTTTTCCAATGCATACGGTGCCAGACAAAATACTTTTTTCATCGATATGTGCGGATAAAGATTTTGCGATCAAGGCGTTTCCACTTTTTGAATATTCAATTTTTTCAGTTGAATAAGTCTCGATAACTTTTTCTAGATATTGGCCATTTGCTGTTTTATTGAGAATGTCGTTTAGGCATTCTGTTTGGGCTGCAAAAAAATCTTGAGGATTCCCAGTTTCATACCAAGTACAGTCAATAGGAAATACAGATACCTTGTCACCGTTCTTAAGTCCTAGAGTGACGGCATCGTAAAGTATATTATTTTCAACGTTCTCTGGAATATAAGATAATACTTTTTTTTCTAAAAACTGTGCTCCGATAAAATGATATCCTTTGACTGATCCCGCGATGGGAGTTTTGCCAAACCCTAAGACATTATTATTCTTATCAACCCAAACGCCACCGAATTTTGATCCTACTTCCGAGTTTTCGGTTACCAGAAGAGTTGCTAGGGATTTACTTTCCATATGGAATTTAGCGGCCTTGGCGACAGCATTGTCATCGACGGGAATTGTCACTTCGTCAGAGTTTAAAAGTAGGATATGTTCAGAATTAAAAAATTTTTCAGCGCTTTTCAACCCTCCTCCGCTACCTCTAATAAACCCTGTTTCATCAGAGAAATTAATTTGGGTTTTTTTGGACACAGGAAGATTTTCAAATAGTTCGTGAATTTTTTCAGGAAGATGAAAAGTATTAACAATAATTTTGTCTATATCGAGACTTTTAATAAAGTATAGAGAATACGCAGCCAGTGGAATATTAAGAAAGGGAATTGCAGGCTTGGGAAGAACTTCGGTATATGGACGAAGTCTTGTCCCTTGGCCAGCTGCTAAAAGCATTACATTCATAGTGATTCGTACTTTCTTTCTAAAGCACCGGAGTCTATCAAAATATCTGCAAATGCTTTATATTCAGGAAATTCATTTGTAGCTTTGATTACTTTACGTAAAGTTCCGGACAAATACTTTAAATAACGACGATCTTCGCGTTGATGGAAAAATGAAGCGAAACTTCCACAGGCTTTAAAGCATCTTTGAATAGATTGTAATTCATAGATTTTCATAAAGCGTTCATGTGAAAAATCTTTCGGAAGATACTCCTTGGAGATCTCAAGGTAATAACTCATTAATTTTTCAGAAAGTTCATCGCTCATGTCTACGTATGAATCTCTAAATAAACTAACCAAATCATATTGAATAGGCCCTAGACGAGCATCTTGGAAATCAATCACGTGCATTTTATCAAGCTTAATCATTAGATTTCGAGAGTGATAGTCTCTGTGAGCAATGCGTTTAGGCTCTTTGTCTAATGTTGAGCAAATATCTAGAAAAATATCAGAAATTTCTTTTTGGGTTTTTTCCGAAAATTTAAAATTTAGAATTCCTTCTAAAAGATTTTCTTTACCGTAGTTCATTTCCCACAGAAATTTTTCAGTATTGAATTCAATATTGAAAGCCGTGCACGGAGATTTATCATCAGTGGTTTGATTGTGAATTTTAGCAATTTCATCAATAGCCATTTTATAAAAATCCAAGGCCCCAAATTTGTCTTGGGATTCCCAGAATTTTCTTTCAAGAGTTAGATCCCCAAGATCTTCTAATAGCATCAAGCCTTCGCTGGGTGACATACCAATAATTTTTGGTACATGAACATTATTTTTTTCGAAATGCTTGAGTACGCTTATAAATGGATAGTTAGCGGGATCAAAAGGTTCCCATCTCATTAAGACAAAAGAATTATTATTATGGATAATTCTGTAGTAGCGACGGTTCGAAGCATCCCCAGCTAAGGAAAATACTTTAAACTCATCACTAGAGATGGAGCGGGCAATAAAAGGATTTAGAAATTCATCATGAGTTACCATGATAAAAATTCTCACAGACACTTAAAAAGGATGCAAGAAATTATTGAAAAGAGCCTAGTGACTATAGAGTGCAGGGGGAGGATTTGGTTCCCCCATGTTTTTTAGTCTAAATCGTCCTTAAGAAAGAAAAGTTCTAAAACCTCTCTAAGACGATTGTGCTCAACGGGAGCTTTGGCCATTTCAAACTCATTTATCTCAAGTTCATCAACAAACTGAGAGTTCAGAGAGTTAGAGCGCAGAGTCTTACAAGATGAAGTTGAAGCTGTAATAATAAGAGGAGTATCTACTTGAACATCGTCGTTCAGGTAATTAAGAATAAGTTCTATTTCGGCTTCGTTGAGTTGAGATACTTCTTCTATGTAGATTGTCATATTGCCCATTCTGGCAATGTCCATAGAGGAGTGAAGTTGGCCCTTGATATCGTTAAAAGGAACAAAAGCCCATCTTCCAGTGATTTCATGTAATTGTAGTGCAGCTTTTTTGATATTTGTAGAAGATAAGCCATGGAAATGCACAATATGAGAGACCAAAGAGGCACTGTGTTTTTCGTTAAGGTCCGAATAATCTTCTTCAAGTTCATTATCATTTGTCATATCTGCAAACAGACGAACATTATCTAATTCAACATCAACTCTAGATAACTCACGAATGTTATTTTCTCTTTGTTGTAAATACCAGTTATGCAAAGTGGGCTCGAGAATCATCTTAACCAGTGCACTCATATCATTTTTTGTTGTTTGCTCTAGATCTGTTGCCCCTGGAATAACAGCTGTTCCCAGAAAACTTCCGTTAACTTGGATAGGAATATGTAGATCTGAGCCCTTAAAAAAAGGAGACTCTGGATTTCTTAAAGCAGAGATATCGGAAAGCTGCCTGATATGCAGAGTTTTTCCATATCTTTCTGATAGAATATTCTTCAGTTTTTCAATTTGTGTGTGATCCAGTATTGAATATTGCATGGTCAAATTACCCCTTACAAAATCCTTACACTACAAGCTTTGTGCCAGAATGAGACAGTTTTAAAAAAAACAATAGTTATCAGCTATTTATGTCTAGTTTGGGGTAAATAAAAAGAGCCTTCTAGATATCTAGAAGGCTCCCTAAGTTTAAGTCGATCAAGTAAAATTTCTAAGGGTAGGGACGAAATTAGCGCGCTAATTTTCGTTTGTCTAAACCGTATTTTTCCACCTTCATGATAAGACCAGCGCGGCTGATTCCAAGTTCCTTAGCCAGCTTAGATTTATTCCAACCTGTGCGGCGTAGGCCTTCGCGAATCATTTCGCGCTCTAAGTCTTCAAGAGCATCTTTGAGCTTTCCTTGAAGTCTAGAACCTTGAACTTTATTCTTTTCTCCAGCTTCAAGAACCTTTGGAGATAAAAGCTCTGCCATCAGTTTGGCTTCGTCTCCAGAAAGAACGCAAAGTCTTTCGATTTCATTTTGTAATTCACGCACGTTACCTGGCCATGGATAATCATAAAGCTTTTCTAATGCACGTTTAGTGATTTGTCTTTTTGGACCACCTTGGCTTTCATGGATTTTATTTAAGAAGAAATCTACTAGGAAAGGGATGTCTTCTTTACGCTCTCTCAATGCAGGAACGCGGATGTTGATAACATTTAGGCGATAGTAAAGGTCCTCACGGAATGTGCCTTGCTCTACCATTTCTTTAAGGTTTCTATTGGTGGCTGCTACGATGCGAACATCCACTTTTCTAGATTCAGTCGCACCTACAGGCATGAAAGTACCTTCTTGTAGAACACGAAGAAGCTTTACTTGCATTTGTGGTGAGGTATCTCCGATCTCATCGAGGAAGAAGGTACCTTTGTCGGCCATTTCAAAAAGACCTTTTTTGTCTTTAAGGGCTCCGGTAAAAGATCCTTTAACGTGACCAAAAAGCTCAGATTCTAATAAGTTATCATTAAAAGCAGAACAGTTTTGAATAATGAAAGACTTATCTTTTCTATTGGAATTGTAGTGAATTGATTTTGCGATCAACTCTTTACCTGTACCGTTCTCACCTTGAATCAAAACTGTAGAATCAGCACCTTTGATTTTCTCTAGTAGAGCATACAGAGACTGCATAGGTTTAGATTTACCAATCATATTGTCATATCTAAATCTATTGCCGAGTTCTTTATTAAGCTCTTTGATGCGATCTTCGCGAGAAGAGATCTCTAAATGAAGAGTGACAATTTCTTGGCTTACAAGTTCACAGATTTCTGTGAAATGAGTTCTATCGTGATCATCTAGGAATTTGATTTTGCCTAGAGATTTTTCAATTACTTCACCAGACAAACCAAAAGCCGCAAGTCTGTCACGAATTTCAGTAAGACGAGAAGAGAAGTTAGAATCTCTAAAGAATCCAAGTGCAAGCACAGTTCCTACGCAATCATTGTCGATCATGATGGGGAATACACCAACATCAAAACCCACCATATCCCATTGACGGATAGAATAACGATTTTGAGAGATACGAAGATCGTCAAGGCTTTTAGAAACTAGTTCTGAGATGCTGTTTTGAACAGCTTCTTTTTTTAGAAGAGCCGTGACTGCGGGATTGTGGAAATGAACTTTTTCTGAGTCATATCCTTTTAGTTGTCCTCGTTCATCAGCAAAAACAACGTCAATATTCCACCAAGATCCAAGAATTTGTTTGAGTTTGTTAATCACATGTATATGTTCAAACTCGTCCCAATTAATCATAAAAGCATCCTTTCGAATCAATAACTGTCAAAACTATCGATACTTTTATCGTCAACTCCTTAGACAAACTTAATGGCGTATGTCTAAAAAGACGTCAGGACTAGACTGATTATTGAACACTTCGGAGGATTAGTCTCAAGATGAGACAAAGAGGTGGATAAAATGTGGACAAGAGCTCATAGAGGCGAAGCCCTTCGGGGAAAAAGGGCTTTGATAATTACTTGGTTTCACCTTCGAATGGTAACTCAATATCAGGTGCTGATCTAAGAGATACTAAAGTAGGATTTGCAACTTCGATTCCATTTTTATGGAATATATCCAGAACATTTTTATTAAGATCTGAAGCGATAATATGAGTTTTCAGTGCTTCGCGAGTAAATACATTGAGTTCATATTCAACATAGTTTTGATCTACGACGGTTTGATAGATAATAGTTTTTTTATCTAGCCAGACATCAGTTGTTATTTTTGCTGCTTCATTCATAAGCTGATGAATGAAAGGCCATTCGTGTTTAAAACCTAATTTGAACTTAGCATTGACCATAACGCCTTCACTGGTCGCAAGGGTGCTGTAGTTTAAAATATGGTTATTTAATATAGAGGAATTAGGGATCGTTATATCTACGTTGTGAATAGTACGTAGACGAGTCACTAAAAGGTTTTTTTCGACAACGTCTCCGAATGTAGCGCCTAGGCGAATGCGATCACCTACTTGGAAGGGACGCATATATGTAATAACTAAACCTGCTGTAAGATTAGAAATTGCAGAACTTGACCCCAGGGAAATCAAAAGACCCAAGAAAACAGAAACTCCTTGGAAAGCCGGAGAACTTGCTCCTGGCAAATGAGGGAAGGCTATAATAATAGTAAAAACAAAAACTAAAATACGGATCAGCTTATAAGTGGGGGAGGCCCATTCCTTATGAAATCCTTCAAAGTGAAGGCTGCCATGTTCTATTCTTTCGAAGAAAGATTTGATAATCTTAAGAACCCATTTCATGACAAAAAAGATAATTGCTAAGTAAATTGCCTTTGGAATATAGGAAATAATTGTCGAGAAGACTTCCCTCAGAGGAGTTGTAATATACTCGAGCATGTTTTCAGATAGATGGTGCGTCTGGGGGAATAGTCCTAAAACTAAAGATAAATAGAAATAAAGACCTAAAAGGTAAACACCGACGCGTAAAATTCCCAATAGATTATTGCATTTTTGACTTAAAGAAACTGAAGAAATAATTTCAAAATTTCTGATTCTTAAAGAGGGAATATATTTTTTTGTGAAGTTTCCAAATCTTTCTTGGAGACGAGGAAAAGACCAATTTAAAAAAAACAAACGCCAGTAAAAATATAGCTGTAATTATACCGGCGTTTAAAATTGCATTTAGAGTTTCTTGAGAAATTGAAATATCCATGACCTTATTAAGTCAAAGATCATTTATTTTGTAAACTATAGAACTTAAAATATTCGCCTTGTTTGGCAAGTAATTCTGCATGGGTTCCCGTTTCTAGAATCATACCGTCCTTAAGGACAACAATTTTATTGGCTTTTTGAATGGTACTTAGTCTATGAGCAACGACAATGGCAGTACGTCCTTCCATAAGGGTATCTAGCCCCTTTTGGACTTCGATTTCGCTAGCTGTGTCTAGGGCGCTTGTGGCTTCATCTAGAATGAGGATAGGAGCATCTTTAAACATTGCGCGGGCGATAGAAATACGTTGTTTTTCTCCGCCAGAGAGTAGGTTTCCGCGGTCTCCAACTTGAGTTTGATACGCTTGAGGCATTTTTTGAATAAAAGAATCTGCATTTGCTAGTTTTGCCATTTCTTTTACGTCTTTAATATCCCTAGAAAAATCTCCAGCTTGAATATTACGCTCGATGGAATCACTGAATAAAAATACATCTTGAGTTACGAGTGCTACATTAGAACGCAGGTCTTTTAAGTTCATATCAAGAATATTAGTGTCCCCTACGGAAATAGTTCCTCCAGTAGAGTCAAAGAAGCGCTCAAGAAGATTTACAATTGTAGATTTACCGCTTCCACTGGCCCCAACAAGAGCAATAACTTCGCCACGTTTGATTTCAAGATTAATATTTTTAAGAATTAAATCTTTTCCGTAAGAAAAGCTAACGTCTTTATATTGAATTGAAGCCCAATCCTTCGGAAAAGGTTTTTGTAGGGGAGATTCTGGAACTTCTTCATCGGCTTCAATAATAGAAAAAATACGCTCCGCTGAAATAACAACTTGTTGAATGCGAACGTATGATTCTTGGAATTTTTTAATGGGCTGATTTACCATCAGTAGAGAAGTTATAAATCCGACAAATGTCCCTGGAGTCGCTCTCCCTTGAGAAATTTCATACGTTGAATATAACAAAACACCCAATACTAAGCAGGTAGCAATGAGCTCAGTAACTGGCCCCATCATTTCGACACGAGAGTGAACTTTTTTTCGAATAGCCAGATATTCTGCGGTTTGATCCGTAAGTTTATTAGCCATGACCTTTTCTAGATTGAACGATTGAATGATACGTACACCATCAAGACTTTCTTTGATAGTAGCAGTCATTTTTTCTAAAGCATTTTGCCCTAGAGGAATATATTTTTTTAAACTACGAGAAATTTGTTTCAAGAAAAATGCTAAGAAAGGAAGTATTAACAGAGTAATACTTGTTAGCTTCCAGTCGATATAAAATAAATTTCCTAATAAGAAAATAAAAAGCAAGGGATGTAGAAAGATATCGGCTACCATACGTAGACCATCTTGAACAACGTTGATGTCATTTAAGATACGACTGATTAGACCACCAGAACCTGTGGCGAAGTTGTTATGGTAGGACAAATTTAAACGCATGAACTTTTGTTGTAATTTTTGACGAATACTTTGCACTACGCACTCTGCAACATAGTTCATAAGGTAAATGTGGAAATAACGACCAATTGCAGTAGCCGCGGCTAAGCTTAAAGCCCAAGGCACTAAATCAAGAACCTGTTTAAATTCAGCAGCAGCTAAATTGTCAAATAGAGGTTTAATTAATAAAGCTAAACGAGAATAAGCAACTGCATGCACGATGCCTGTAATTGCAACAATTGTGATAATTTTTTTATGGGGCTTAAGCTCGCGAAGGATCTTTTTAATTTCAACTAACATGAATTTTCTCTTTCAGACCTTCACTATTTTAAATGAAGGTATTTTTTTAAATACTGTCCGGTAAGGCTCTTTTTGGACTTAGCAAGATCTAGAGGAGACCCAGTGGCGACAATATGTCCGCCTTTTTTACCCGCTTCAGGGCCGAGGTCAATCACATAATCTGAGTTAGCGATGATATCTAAATTATGTTCAATAACGATAACGCTACCCCCAGCCTCAACTAGT
>JBHIVS010000081.1:0-9828 GCA_041987885.1 Pseudobdellovibrionaceae bacterium
AGGACGACGATAGATTTCCTCATCAACAACTAGAACTGGAACACCAGGATGTGGCTGTTGGCTTGATTTGCCTTTTGAGAAATCGCAACGCCCTTTTTTATCGCCACAGAACACAAAAGTACGACCAATATGTTTATAGACTTCGATATCACGCCCTGGCGCGATTTCAGAGCCACACCAAGGGCAACTGGTTAGCTGGGCAGGCGATGATGAACCGGCATTATATTTGTCTGGATTTCTTAAATCTTCAATTGCTTGATGACTTTCTTCTGTAGTCCCCGGCGTTACCTTATTACCGACCCATAAGCCGATAGTAAAAGGCTCCGAACCAAGAACCTTGTCACCTTTATCTAGCGCTTCTCGTCGCAAAACTTCCATCGCACAGATGAGAGCGGTCGCACGTTGAAACTGCTGTAACGTGAGGAGACGCAACGTGTAACGCATGATCACCGCTAAACCGCGAGAACTGTCATATCCCCCAAGCTTTCCCTGCATACGGCGAATGGCCATCGTGAATGCAGCAACCCCTAAGTAAGCCTCAGTCTTACCACCACCGGTCGGGAACCATAACAAGTCAGCGTAGGCATCTAGTGGTTCAACACGGTCTGGATGACTCGGATTTGTAAGCGAAGGAATAGAAAGGAGTAAAAACGCTAACTGAAATGGTCGCCAACTACGGTTTTTTGCAACATCAAAACTATCAACAGTGACATCTTCACCACGCCGTTTAGCAAGCGCATACAAACTACGAACACGTTGAGTCGCCATCGCCTTATTGGCAAATCTAAAAGCCGCAAGCGCCTTTTCATCAGCACTAAGCGTATTTATACCTTCCAGTAAACGCTTGTTAATCGTCTCACAACGCTCTAATGCTTCATTAGCTCGATCGTTATAACCAACTACGTCATCGCCAATTCGGGAACGTTGCTCTTCGATCCATGCCGAGTAATCTTGGGTCAGCATACTCAACGCTTGCACCAACTGTTCAACTTCGAGTGTTGCAAGGCGTTGCATATCAAGCAAACCAGAACTCACCATCTGGCGCATTGCTGGCCTATCGCTCTGGTTTGAACCTGGCGTCTCTGTGACCTGCACTTCATATTGAGGCATCACCACTGTACGGACTTCAGTTGCCAATACAGGGTCAGTTGAAACCGTGGCATGCACAGCAACGCCATGACCAACGGCGAACTCAACTCGATTCCGGTAAATCATTTCTAACGATTCGCGTTCCTTATCCTGACCATCAGAATCCAGAACAGGCCTGCGTCGAAAGATCGCTTGGTTACTTGCGGTTTTTTTTGCCCGAACAATCAATTCAGGCTGAAACATCCAAGCAGAGTCTTTATTGGTGTCTTGATCAGTAACTTCATGGCCGTTAACTAGAAACAAAGTGACTAAACGATCACCATTCGCACTCTTTGCCCTAATAGATCCTTGGATGCAAACTTCTGGAAAGTTTGGATCAGGAGCATGGCGTGGGATCGCCCCCTCTTTCAGCAATAGGGTGATTTTCCCTACACACGGAATGCGTTGCCATACTTTGCATTTAACCTCTTCGGTAACTGTGGAGACAACGTTCCCTTTCTCGTCCCGAATTTTCTTAGTAACGGTTTTGGTATGATCATGTTGCTCGCCGGGGAGACGCTCATACTTGCCCCAGTTCGCTTCAACTTCTATTTCTTCAACATCACCATCCACACAAAACGTCATTCCGAGGCTGCTAGGTACCAAAGATTGGTTACTTGCAGCATCGATTTCGTCACTAGAATCCGACTCAGGATCAACTCGGCCTGTTGCTGCACCGAACTCGGCACCGGCTACATGACGATCCGGTACTTTTGTCTCTTCCGGCTCATCAGATTCGTCAGTGATAAAAGTTGCTGGCAATGCTTCATCAATGCTTTGCGCGACTTCACGCGGGGCGAGCTTGCCAACCAGATAACGATCGCGCACACTCATATCAACGATTTGTTCATTAGGTCCGCCAGCCGGTCCCAATAAATCATCCATCACTGCAAACTGCAGCAATTCACGAATATATGCCTGATCCGAAACCGCAGGAACCTCAGCAAGAGTTGTGTTCAATACTCGTGGAAGCGTTTCAGCAAAGTCTGTCCATTGAATGCGGCCAACACTTCCTTTACTAGGTGGGATAAGCCCAGTTGAACCTAGTGAAACAACAGGTGAAACAACCAACATTCGGTCCAAAAAGACTGTCGTACTTATGAGGTCAGATCGAATTCGAAGAATACGCCCTACTCTACTGATTTGCATTTTAGCATCAATGATCAACACCCAGTCGCCACCAGATATAGCTTGATAGACACTTCGGGATCCAGCCAGCTTAAGTGTGTATCGAGCGAATGGAATGTTGCTATTTAAGACATTATCAATAGCTATCCATGCATTTTGACTATGATTCTTTATTTGCTCTGCCATGAGACCCTCAAGCTTTAAACTCATTGTTAAGAAGCGCTTTAACTAAATCAACGGAATTAAAACCGTTTAATGCTAATATTTGCTCAGCCACGTTCAGACAAAACCGTTATCTTGCAATTAACTAAATTGCATCGACTAATATATCAAGCTTATCCAATTCCTTACTCTTCTCTAAATATTCAGAATATGCTCTCTGTGCGCTCGCGATGAGAGAATCATAATAAACAATACGACTACCTGGTGATACAGCTGCCATTGAAGACTTTATTCTCTCAGGGTTGGTAGTTTCCTCATCAATTGGCTTGCCGATAACAAATACAACCTCTACATTTGGGTTGTTCTCTCCCTGGACTTTTAATACTTTTGTTAGCTTGTCAACGTAAGTCTGACCTTGTGCTTGAAGCTCAATTAGCTTCATTTTTCGTTTAACTTTTTTAAGCTCCGCGATGATATGCTTACCAGCATTAGTCCGGTACGCAATATCAACACGCCCTAACTTCTCCTTTTCAGTCAGATCGTCGACTATAACACCCTCCTGTATCAATCTTGATTCCATGATCTCACTCTGAGTTGCTCGGTCCCAAGCTGTATCAAGCAACCATAAATGATCAAACAAATATTCTTGTAAAACTCGCTCTTTAGCATCTTCGTCGACCAAAGCTTGAAATTGCTTAATTGCTTCAAGTCTTGATTTAGCGATATCTCTGTATAGAGAAGCTTCTAAGGAATCACGATCTGCCAAAAGAGACAGCAATTTATCAGTATTATGAATATTATTAGCAAGTTCCTCAGTCGAGCCGCGAAGTTTCATTCTTTCGAAAGCAAAAACACCGTGTTTAAACAAGAGTTTTTGATCTTCATCATTCTCAACCGGCAAAGAGCTCAACTTTGCAATCAAACTCTCTGCGCTTTTTCGATGGCCCTTTGGGAGAGTATCAAGCCAATCTTTTAGGGCAGGTGAATTTTCCTTAGCTTTCTCTACTTCATGTTTTTTACGCCATTCGCTCCAACGCTTTTCAACTTTTGTTAAGCTAGACTTCAAGAAGGCTATTAAATCTAAGTATCGAGGATCATCTTCCTGAACACGTTGTCGATCGCTCGTTGCTATATCTGGCAAATCATTTTCGTCAAGAAAATCTGCTTCGATCTGACCAGTAAGATATTTTGTATAGAGACGCCCATCGTTAAGTTTATCTAGGATATTTTCATGAAAAAGGCGCCCTCTGGCTAAGACAACAATTCCGTTTAAATTTCCAGCATCTTCACTATCAAGCTCTTTTGGCAAGCTTGCTGTACCAATCCACCCCTTAATCTGTTTATCGCTATCCCATGCATCTAACCTATTCGGCAGACTTTCCTTTTCGAGCAGATTTAAAGTAGAACTTGTATCTAACTCAGTTCCTTCAAACTCCCATAGAAATTGAACGACAGGGAGGTCTCCACGATCGTTCATATTTATTGGTTGACCATTTAAAATGATTTCAAAACCATGTTTGCTACCGACAACTGAGAAACGCCTAGAAAGCCGGCGGCGAAGTGCGTTGATACCCCTCCCTAAGCGCTCACGCTTGATGTCCGTCAAAACGATTTTTGTCCCTTTTGTAAGGTTTATCTCGGTGTCATCTAATGGTTGTGGGGAATAGCTTTTTTCACTTTTTTTAACGGACTGTTGAATACCCTCTAAGCTCATTCTTAAACCATGCGCAAATGAGTTATGAAAAGTTTGAACTTCAATTTCGTTGGCTATTGAAAATAAAGATAATTTGCCAAGCCCCTTTCGACCCATAGTTGGTCTGCCTTTTGCAGTTATACAACCAAGCTGTTGATCTTCAAATCTGCGACGGTAGCCAACCCGCAAATACTTTTTGTTCATATCGTTCACAGACATACCAATACCGTCATCTATGATTTCTATACGGCTACTATTTTGATCTATGTTTATTTTCACTTGACTTGCATCTGCATCCCAAGCATTGGCTACAGCTTCAGTAATTACAGCTGCTATATTGCTGTAAAGATTGATACCAAGATGATCAAGTACATTAAGGTCAACGGTCATCTCATATTTATGTAAATTCATTCTTTATTCCAAAAAATCAAATTGCGCACTGTCTTCTTTTTTATTACCAGTAAGACTTGTCGGCGTTTTAACGATATTAAGTGATTCTTTATGGGAAAGCTCACGTTCAGCATCAGACCTAGATTTATTGAGCATAGAGAGACAGTACAATAACTCTTCACGGGCAGCTTCACTAATAGTGAAGCGCATGTTTTTGCCTTCGGGCAGATAGGCTACTTCATGGAAACCATGCTCCAAATCTATTTCATCAAAGCCATAGACATTAACAATCGCCTGGTTGATCCGCATTTGTAATTCACGTAGTTGCAAGATAGCTGGATTTGTATTGGCTGGATCATGAAGGTCGTTATAGAACTTTGTCATTCCCTTATCTTCTCTGATCATATATTCCGATCGCTGATAGAAAAATTGCTCACCTAATAAACAGAGCTGTTGATCCTGATCATCTAAAACACCAATAGGAAAAGGGAAGGTCTCAAATATGTCGCCATGGGTATATCTCAAATCCTGTTTCATTCGCGAGCCATTCTCCCATGCCCAAACAGCATGGATATCAGAAGATAGGCAGGCAAATAACGCATAGCTCTCACTGGCAACAACGCATAGTGAATGAGAGTAAATATAAGTATTTGGAACAAGAGTAAAGCATGGGTATTTGGTTGCACCAGTAGCAAACACAATGACACGCTTAAGTGGCTGCTTTAATTTGTCCCAGCTTTTGAGGTGCTTTTCAAAATCATGTCCGCGGCCAAGTAAATGAAAAAGCTCAGGTCTTGGCCTAAGGAACCGCCACCACGCTTCTCTTGCTCCTTTATCCTTATCTTTTTCCCTCTCTGATTTTACATTTTCAACAACGTAATCAAACGCGCTCTTAAACTTGGAACTTTTTTCCTCAGACCAATCAAAAAAATTAATTACCTTTCTTCCTGGTTGATGAGTTGGTGATTGGTTAACCTCTTTGCCAATCAGATAATCAAAAACTACACGACATGATTCATCACCTTTTTCTTGCCAATTTACAAATGTTTCTTCATCAACTAAAAAACCATCTCCGAGAGTGATGACCCCTTGAAAGACAAGGCCACTACTGTTGTGAAGCTTCACAGGCCGCCAGTGTTCCCGATTTGTGAGAGCAGAGCTGATTGCAGATACTTTCTGGCCTGAAATAAAAAGAGGCCCCGCCCATCTTGCTTTTGAAACATAAACACTGCTTGTGACAACATTTGCTTGACCAGGCCATACCAAATTTGGATTGGCTTTAAAAATGACTGATCCGGAATTAAGTACAGTATCAAGCCCAATTTCGCGAGTATTCCCTTCAGAAATTGTATTCACTGCTATTAAACCAAAATAACCCTTAGAACAAAGCAACCAATTAGCTCGAACAAAGAAGTAGGCCACAAAATCAGCAGACCCTCTTCTACCTGAAGCTATTATATTGACCAGATACTCACGATAGGCGTCCCCCATCGCACCAGTAATTTTTTGTCCACCCAAGAATGGCGGATTACCAATGATGCAATCAAATCCTATATCTTTGCTAAATACCTCTGGAAATTCCAATGGCCAGTGAAAAGGTCTTCGTGGGGGTTTATCAGCTGGTAAATCGGTAGCTAAAGCTATGGCTGCGTTTCGGGTTAATAAGCTAAGCACCTCGTGTTCACCGTTGATGGCTTGCTCGGCTTGAATCGCGATTGATAACAATGCTTTTTGCAACTGCGAAGGGTTACCACTTGATTTGAATACCTCACCAATAAAGGCGTTGGCGATGGCTTGTGACACATCCAGTTTTCGTCGGGCTATGGCATCAATATGTGCCATTGCTTCGACATCTCGAATATCACGTATCGGTATCTCGCGAAGCCGTTGGCGCAACTCAATAGCTTCCTGAACAGCCTTCTCAATGTTTTTACCAAACAGCCGTTGCTGAGGGTTATTTACAGGCATCATCGTAAGTTCAGTAAGCTGTCTCAATTGATGAATACCCAGCAAACTGTCTCCACAGCGCAGGTTGTGGTCGAGGAAACCAAATGGACGCGCCTTAGCAAGCGTTATAAGCCAGATAGATAACTTGGCTAGCTCTACCGCTAATGGGTTAACGTCTACGCCATACAAACAACGTTCGGCAATCAGACGGCGTGCCAACAGATTGCGCGCTTCGGCGTCGCGAGGCAACAGTTCTTCGGCTGTATCAGCAACCAAAAGACCACCATCCACACTGACTGCTTTGCCGACTGTCTCCATCTGTGACCAAGCATCCACTAGACGCTCAGACAGCCAACGGCAAGCCTGCACTAGGAAAGCGCCCGAGCCCATTGCGGGGTCGCAGATTTTGAGGTCGAGCAGTTCGGTGGGCGATTTCAGTACCCATTGTTCGCGCGGCTTGCCTTCTGCCGGGCCTATGTAGGCTAATGGTGTTAGCGTTTCTGCGACTATCGCTTCAGTGAGTGACTTAGGCGTATAGTGAGTTCCGCTTTCTCGACGGTCGGAACCACTGGTTACAACAAAAGCTCCTGCAGGATAAACTAACGGATAGCCCCACGGGTCGGTTCGAAGTAGATTTGCATAAGGTTTAATGCGGTCTCGCAGGTTGCTGTCGCCTTGGCATGCAGTGAGTAAACGGTCAGCAAGGGCATCATCCACGGTTCTTGCCAAATCATTCTTCACACGACTGGCTGAACTACCGGAACGTTCTTGTAATAGCTTTGCTATTTGCTCGGAACCATCCAATCGTGCGGAATCGAGCTCAGCCAATTTAACCCAAGGCATTTTGGCGCTCTTTGTAGCATCTAATTCTAGCGTGACTTCTTCAGTGCGTTTGACGGTGCGTTCGAGTAAACCTTCGTAAACATAGCCAATTTGCTCTACGTCCAATGCGCGATAAGACAGGGTTCGTCCCTGATATTGCTGGATCGCGTCAAGTAGCAGCAAAACAGTTCGATTGTCGATTGGTAGTGGTTTGGCAGCTTCATTTCGCCAGTTAGAACTCTTGGATCTACCTTCAAGAAACGGGAAACGGTCGGGATCAAATAATGAACCGCCAAGTGCAGGTAGCCGCAGATTCTCATGCTCAATTCCACCGAAAATTGCTCGAAAAATTGCTAACAGACGTGACCACGCATCCCAGCGCCGCTCAAGGATCTCATCGGACTCTTTGCGTAACTGCATACGTAAGGTGGATAGTGCATAGTTGGCCTCGTAGCGTTCATCGCCCATTAACAATAGGCCACGCTCTTCGGCAGAAAGCAGGAACACCAACCGCATCATGACGGTCAATGCGGCCTCATATAGCTCGGGCTCTGTGACCTCATGCAAAAGTTCGCGGTTACGATCCTGATCGGCCTTATCAAGTGACTGAATCAACACTTCGACAGCCCGGCGAACTTGCTCGCCAAGTGCGTCAGTAACTTCGTCCTGGAACTTCAGTGAGCGATCAAGCAATGCTGGTAATTGTTCCGCTTTATCGACAAAAAAACGGCGGATTCCCAGCAAGTGTACAAAGGCTTGCAAGGTTACAGGTTCTTGGCTCCAAATACGGGCATACCAGCTAGCAAATGTAGTAACCGCACCGACGAGGGCATCCACCAACATCCAACGCTCGCCATTGGTAACCAATCCCAGACGACAGCCAAGTGAGCGGCACAGTTGCACCATTCGTTCCGCGGGCGTCGCTGCCCATCCACCTTGCTTAACAGTGGCATCAAGATCGACATCCTGCATGTAGCTCTGTATCAGTAAGAGCGGTTTATTGCCGTGCTGCTCGTCAACAACCACAAAATCAGGCGACAGCGTAACTCCATGTTCTAGCAAACTTGCTTGCAGGTTGAAGGAGCACCAATCAGCACGTTTGAGTACGTCACCTGCACCATCTTCGTCAAGCTCAAGGCATCGTGACAGGACTTCGTCTATCCAAGCAGCGTGTAATTCAGGAAACTGCTCGTCATCCAGCTCTAATGCGTCTCGCCATTCTTCATAGGCCTGACGTACACGTTTACGCTTACTTCCAGAGAGCTCATCCAATCCCTGTGGAAAAACATCTTTCAATACCGGGATAGCAAGAAATGGCCCTGATACTTCAATCAATGATAACCAATCATGTTGATTGTCGTAGCTCATACTTTATCTCCCTGTACTGACGATTCGGGCACTACAAAAATAACTGCTACAGGAAAAGTTCGGTCCTTTAGATTGTCATATCGCATTTCGATCGCTGCCGCCTCTTGCTGACGCTCAATTGGAATACGGGCAAGTCGCGCTTCTAAAGCTGCGGTATCGCGTTTAAGTTGTGTTCGTTCATCTTCTGAAAACAGTGAAAGTTGTGCTGGCTGCTGGTCTTTTTGGAGTTCGTGCTCAATAGCTTTTTCCAATTCGTTCAATACCGTATTAATGTCCTCAAGCTCTTGCTGCTTACGTGTTTTTAATGTGTTAATTAAGAACTTAAGACGGTCTTTAGAACGAGCATCAACCGTTTGGAGGACCGCACTTTGCGCACGTTCAAAGCGCATCCGCAAGGCATCAAACAGGGAGTCGTCAGCTTTAATTGGCGTTGCCTGTTCTAACCAGTGTTGAACTTTGTTCACGCTTTCTTCTCTGCGAAATGATTTGTCACCGATATAACCGCCAGCAACTGTCAGCTCTTCGTGCAAACGATGATGGTTACCACCAGTAACGACTAATCGTGAGATAACAACAATGGCTGGCCCCTCAATGCTGCTATCCGGGACTTTACGCACGGTGACCCGATGCAGCTTTTTTACGTCATCTTTTGCCCAAACTTCAGCGCGCAAGAGTCGTAAACACATCTGCACCAAGCGATGATTCAGGTGGATAAGGACTAAATCGTCTCGGCCCGTTGCAACGGCATGGTCAAATGTTATAGGCCGAATTTGCTGGGTATGCGGGTGGCGTACACCCTCAAGACAACGAGCCCAAGAACCCGATAGCGTAGGCATCATGAATACAGTCCCATGAGGGGCATCTGGCCACTCTATCGGCTCAAGCTGTGGCCGACCAGCCAGTGATAATCCGACCTTTACAGCTTGGAGGATATGCTCTGGAGTTAAATGAAAGTCTTGCTGAGTGCTTATTAGACGCTCGTGTAACTTCGTAATTCGTTCCTTCAGATCTCGTTCCGCGCGAACAAAGCGACGTGCTTTTGCCATCTTTGATTCAGCTAAGCGAATGTCGAGCTCTCTACGCGTCCCATCAATTAAACCAGCCATTTGTGGTGCAATAATTGGATTCACGCTCCCCATATCCGCACGCATAGTTTCTAACTTGCTAAGTGCTCGGATGATGTCTTCACC
>JBHIVS010000082.1:0-9824 GCA_041987885.1 Pseudobdellovibrionaceae bacterium
GTCCCATCCGTCGCCACCCATTAAAGGAACTTTAATTCCTAGTTGGCGAGCTTGTTGGGAGATTAATCCAACTTCAGTGTAATAGCCCGGGACATAAATTGCTTCTGGATTTTTAGAACGGATTTGAGTTAGTTGAGCTTTAAAGTCGATATCACCGGATTGATAGGAAATATCTGCAAGAATTTCTCCGCCTCTTTTTTTGAATTCTGTCGAAAAGGCATTTGCTAAACCAACGCTATATTCATTTTTAACGTCTCTTAAGATAACAACTTTTTTCATCTTAAGATTTTCTTGTGCAAACTTCGCCATTACAAAACCTTGGAAGGGATCAATAAAGCACACTCTGAAAATCATATCGCCGATTTTAGTGATGTCAGGATTCGTAGAGGCCGGAGAAACTAAAGGAATTCCATGCGATTGAGCAATAGGGGCAGCGGCTTTTGTTCTACCGCTGGCAACTCCACCGATAATAGCAACGACATTATTTTGAGCAATAAGGCGAGTGACTGCTGCTGCTGCCTCTTCGCTTTTACCTTGATCGTCTAGAGTCACAAGGTTGATTTTCTTACCCTTGATGCCGCCGGCTTGATTGGCTTCATCTAAAGCCAAACGGATGCCTTTGTTAGTGCTAAGGCCAAAAGTAGCATCACTTCCTGTTAAGGAGTCATAGGATCCGATCATGATTTCGTTAGAAGACTTTGTGCAGGCACTTAAAAATGGAATTATTAAAAATAAGGGCAGTAAGAAATTTTTCATCGATACCTCGCTGTAGAAACTTTGCTCAATAAGAAACAGGATTCAAGCATCTACAGCGCAGGTCAAGATAAAATAGTAGGTATATTTTAATACTAAAAAACAGAGTATCTAAGTCGCAAGCACGCTTGCTAGAGAAATCAAATCCAATTGATTTTTCTTTTCGTTTTTAGCGACTAAATCTAAAGGAACCTGAATCAATCGCTCTCCTTCAGTTCCGATCATCACATCACAATAGCCTTTATTTAAGGCATCGACAGCTGCCGCACCCATACGACTAGCAAGAATTCTATCCATAGCCGTCGGAGATCCGCCTCTTTGTTGGTGTCCGAGAATGCAGACTTTTGCATCCATGCCTGACTTTTTTCTTATAGCATCTGCCAGATCATAGGCTCTTCCAGGTTTTTGTCCTTCGGCAGTGATGACAATACTGCTAGATTTACCACGTTTTTTTGCTTCTAAAATTCTATCGATGGCTTTTTCAACAGTGGTATTTGCATCCGGAGTAAAGATTTCCTCAGCTCCTCCAGCTAGTCCAACATAGGAAGCGATAAAGCCAGAGTTTCTACCCATTACTTCCACTATAAATAATCTATCATGAGAAGCTGCGGTATCGCGAATGCGGTCAATCGCTTCCAAGGCCGTATTAACAGCAGTGTCGAATCCGATTGTTTTGTCGCTGCCATAAATATCATTATCAATAGTTCCGGGAACGCCGACGATAGGAATTTGGAATTCTTCCCAAAGGGCATGAGCTCCCTTGAAAGAACCGTCTCCACCGATGCAGACTAAAGCATCAATATTATTTTTCTTTAAATTTGCAGCGGCCAAGGCGCGACCTTCGTATTTCATAAACTCTGGAGAGCGCCCTGTTTTAAGGATCGTTCCACCTCTTTGTATAATATTGGCCATGTCTCTAAGAGAAAGATCGGAAAATTTATCTTCCATCATTCCGACATAGCCATTGTAGACTCCAGAGACCTGAAGATTTTGAGCAATAGCCACACGAACAACAGCGCGAATTGCTGCATTCATTCCAGGGGCATCACCGCCACTTGTATACACACCGATTTTTTTTATTTGTTTTGTGAATTGAGCCATACAGATTAAGGATAGCGAACAAAGAAGATCTTGGATAGCTTAAACTGTCATCAGCAGTGGGCAAAAAAAAGACAAAAAAAAAGCACCCGAAGGTGCTTTTTGGAGCAAACAGTTAATTACTTAACCATTGCTTTGAAATCAGAACCAGCGCGGAATTTTGGAGTCCAAGCAGCTGGGATTTTGATTGCTTTACCAGTTTGTGGATTACGGCCAGTGCGAGCTTTACGTTTAGCTTTTGTGAAAGTACCGAAACCAACAAGTTTAACATCGTCACCTTTTTTAACTGCTTTTTTGATGTTTTCTACTGCGCAGTCAAGGATCGCTTCAGCTTGAGCTTTAGAAACTTTAGTTTCAGTAGCGATTTTTTCGATAAGTTGTGCTTTGTTCATTTTGAACTCCTCTTGTGGATACTTTTATGTATCCGTTGTTGATAAATAAATCTTGATGATCACTCAATGTCATCCAATGACAAGCTAATCAAAAATCAAAAACAATATTTCGTCAACTGCTAAAATTGAAATGCCTATGTAAAGAGGATTTCGCGTCGATTCTTGCCTTAATCTTCGAACTCATCTTCTTCTGAAGAGGTGAAGTTTTCATTTTTTTCTAGGGGAATTGAGTATTTTTCCGTTGCCCAATCACCAAGATCAATGATTTTGCAGCGTTCGGAACAGAATGGACGGAATAAGTTTTCGTCAGAAAATAAGCTGGGTTGACCGCAGCGGGGGCATTTCACATATTTTTTTTGAGGGGATTGTTCCATAGACCCCAAAGCTAAAGATTTCTTTGGGGCTATGCAAGACGCGGAGGGTTTTAGTAAACCTTTTTCATTACTCCAGTAGCGAATACTTTATTAACATTGCCATTTTTATAAGCTAATTCGTAGTTCACCGAAGCATCTTTGATCGTTCCTTTTCTTACAATAAGTTGGATCAAGTAACGGCTTGAGTTTGTTCCCCATGGACCGTTAGCACGTACTTCAAAACCTTGGTTTTCATTGATAATGTTATAAGTGTTACTCGAACTAAGGATCAAAGGATTGTAAGCCATCCCATTTGCACTGATACCAATATTTACATAATATTGATAAAAGTTTGATGGTGGATAAGCAGTGAATGTTAGTGCCGGAACCATGTTACTACCCATGTTAAATGAAACATAAAGTTGTCCAGCAGCCCAAGTCGAACACTTTGCTAAACCAGAAGCATAACCCCAAATATTTCGATCACAAATTGCCAAAGCTTCTTTTAAGAAAGCTTGGTAACCAGTTTGATCTGTAATTCTTAAGTTTCCAGAAAATTGGTAACCACTCATTTGGAAAGAGCCAGAACCATCGGCATAAGCAATGCGATTTCCAGAAACATTTCCATTTCCATTTATACATTGATGACCATTCCAATATTGATTGGGTCCACAAATATTGCTGCCATTATTATTGTTATTATTAGAGGTCGTATTTTTTCCACATGCACCCAACAGTGCCGCGACAGCTACTATCATTAGGGGAGTAAAAAGCTTTTTCATGACAGACCTCTTTCGTGATCTAAAAGTTTAAAATTACAAACTTAAACACTTCACGGGGCATGCCATTCTTACAGGATTGTCAGAAAGAATATAAAGGACCTTGATTGTGGAAAGATTGTACAAATAGTTTAAGAGACAGCAAATTGTGTCACTTTTTAGGGAAAAACCTAATTAAACTCTCCTGTTTCGATTTGAGACAATCTTAAATTGTGAATTATTCCCCAGTGCAGAAATCGTGCTTATTGATAGACAGATGATCGGCGACAATGACGTCTGATGAGTAGGGCTAAAGAGGTCAAAAGAACTGCCAAGCTTATCCATGTAGAAATAGATAGGTAATAAATTAATCCTCTAAAATCATCACGGAACAATTCCATGACGATTCGTCCTGCGGAGTGTCCTATTGTCCAAAATAGAAACAAATCTCCATCCTGCAAAGCTTGTTCAGGTTTTTTATATTGAAGAGCTAAACTATGTTTTTCAATGGATAGCAGCAGACCTAAAACAAGTAGCTCCGAAAAAACGGCGTAAAGTTGAGTGGGGTGTAAGCCGTTTACGGCCCATGGCAATTCGCAGGCTTGTCCATAACAGCAGCCAGCAAGAAAGCAAGCCGAACGTCCAATGATGTAGGCAAGACTTAAAATTGGAGCCGCTAAATCAAAATACTTTTTCCACTCGTTGGGTTTGATGCGTTTGATAAAAATCAAACAACAAATCAGAGCGGAAATAAACCCTCCATAATAGACAAAGCCACCTTCCCAGAAATAAAAAACTTTTAAAGGATTTTCTTTATAGTATTCGGGGCTTTCATAAAAAATATGGAATAGGCGTCCTCCAAGGAATCCAGAGACAAAGCAAATCAGGCACAGGTCCAGCGCGTGTTTAACAGAAAGATCTAATTTAAGGGCTCTTTTTTGAGTCCAAAAAAGAGCAATGATACAGGCAATAGTGATCAGCACAAAGTAAGTCGGAATAGATAATGTGGCTGAAATTGATACTGTAGGAAACACTCGAATCCCCTATATAGACAATAGACTTAATTTTAAGGGATTGGATTTGAAATTCAACTCCTAACTAGTCTTTAAGGAGGGATCTGGTCATAATTAAGCATATGATTTTACACCCAGCGGACGTTGCTAAAGAAATCAAGGGGTTTCCTTTTTTCGAAAACTTTGATCAAGAGTTGCTGATGCAAGCAGCTACATTGATGAAGGCTGCTAGCTTAAAAGCAGGAGAATACCTATTGAAAGAGGGAGAGAAGAATTCTCGTCTCTATTTTTTGCGTCAAGGGGAAGTTGAAATCATGCTCTCTGGAGAAGTGCTTGCTAACTTTTCCGCGGCTGGAGAAGTTTTTGGTGAAATCAGTCTTATTCTAGCAAAACCAGTTACGACATCTGTTCGTGCGGCGACGGATATTGAGTGTTTTTATGTAAATTCAGAAGACATGAATTATGTAAATCCTAAGGATCGTAAAAGTCTTGAGCTTTTGTTGTATCGTATTTACTGCATGGTTTTGGCAGATCGTTTGATAAAGACAAATGAAAAAGCCAGACTTTTCGAAATTCTAAATAGAGAGATTCATGAAGCCCAACAAAATATTGAAAAAGTGGGCGGTAATGTTCTGTTGATTGAACCTAATAAAAAGGCACAGATGCCAGTTCGTATGGCGTTAGGTGGTACTGGGGTTCATTTGGATATCGCTTCTGACTTAGAGTCTGCAGAAAAATACATGGAGTCGATGAATTACGACACGGTACTGTGTGAAGAAGCTAACATCGACTTGCTAGATAAAATTCGTAAAGCAGGTAAAGTAAAATATCCCGTGTTGATTACTAATCAAAATGTTGTCGGTAATTTAGATCTTTTAAAAAAATATCCAGAAATTGATTTTTTATTGGCTCGCAATATTGAAGATGCCAATGGGACTCTAAAAAATGTCATTACCACACTCAGCAAACTTATGAATGGAGATATTTTTGGACTACAAAAATATCTTTCTTGGGGTGTTGAGGTTCAAAAAAGAAAAGTAAAACGTTCAGATCAAAGAATGGAACTAAAGGACGAACTCGCAGCATATTTCAAGAAAAAGGGTGTCCGTACTACAATTTTGGATCGTGTGAATTCGGTCATCGAAGAAATGCTAATGAATGCGATCTACGATGCTCCCGTAGATGCGCATGGGCAATCTCTGTTTAATAGCCTTCCTCGCACAGAAAAAGTAGTGTTAGAAACTCACCAAGAAGCTCTTTTGTCCTACGCAACGGATGGGGTTCTTCTGGCAGTTTCCGTGACGGATCCTTTTGGAGCGCTTACTCGTGAAGTGATCGTTAATTACTTGTTGTCTTGCTATAATGGTCAAGCGGGTAGTCTTAATGAAAATAAAGGCGGCGCAGGAAGAGGTCTTCATCAGATTATCGAAAACGCAGAGATCACTATTTTTAATGTAAAAAAGGGTGTGCGTTCCGAAGTTATTTGTTTATTTAATATCGATGGCCAAAAGAAAGAGGCGCAACCCTCTTTCCATTATTTCTTTACTCAATAAAAAACTAGTGGGCGTGATTGTGCCCACCTAAAATAGCCACCCATTGGAAAGTTAAACTCTGTTGAGAATCGTTTCCTGTGTCGTTATTCTGTTGATGAGTGTAACCGTAACTTAATCTTAATTTCGATTGATCATTTAAAGTATAGATATAAGAAGGCTCGATAGTATATTCAGATACATTCACAGCGATATCATCGTGATTGTGCGCTTGAAAATATTTAAAATAGTCCACGCGCAAACCTACGGCATGTAGATCCTTAATTCTGTACTCTGAATAAACATAAAGACCTAATTGATCGCCATCATTATAGTGACTGCTTAGGTTTTCCGCATCGTGAGTATGATCAGGATCGGAGTGATCGTGATTATGGTCTTCGTCATGGTGACCTTGAGACATTTTACGATACCAAATTTCCGAGGATATGATGTACTGGGGAGCTTTTGAGCGAGTGTCTTGCCAATGAAAGTCTACACCCGCTAGATGAAATTCGTTACTTTCGTGATCGTTTCTATGAAGATAGTTAATTCCCCATTGAAAAATACCATCTTCGCCAACATCGACGTAATTAATAAGATGTAAATATGCCGTCGGAGATTTGGGCCGCATGCCCTCGTCATGAGAGTGGCCATATTGATATCCATCAGTAACTCCTGTGACTAAATCCCAGCCACCTTCTGTCGGCAAGGAGTAGGTAGCTTGTAAGCCAGTGTCTGCAACTCCCTCATAAGCAAAAAATTCTTTTTGAACTTTAGGAGTAGTTGTAAATAGCCAGTCATGTTGGTGAGTTGTATTTAACCGTCCAACTCCTAATAGAAATTTTCCCAATTTAAGTTTTAATTGCGAATGAAGTTGAGAGGTTTCTAAGTAAGCTTCATGGACATCACTTTCCATGGTTCCATGTTCGTCATGCAGGGCAAAATTAAAATGCCCTTTAAGGTGAGTCGCTAAATCTGCATTAAACATGAGCTCGATAGATCGAATGCTCAGGCGATTGTCTTCGCTTTCTTCAAATTGAATAGGAAGTACGAAGTCTAAAGCTATAGTTGGATCAATATGAACAGCCTGACTTCCAGAGTCTACGGCAAAAGAAGGGGAACTCACGATAAACAATAAAAAAGCCAAAAACTTCATTCAAAACTCCTGTTTTCGAGGGGAGGGATAACAAGGGAATTTCCTAAATGCAACATATTTGCATTTAAGAAGAATAAAAAATTAAATGATACTGCCTAAGAGGCTTTGCTTGCTGGTTTGCTGTATTGATTGTAAGTAGGGTCCATGAAAGAACTGATTGTTTTTAGGTGGATAGCGATTTTAAGTCTTTTTGTCGGATTGGTGCCTCTTTTGGGGTGGGGATTTTTAGACAAAAGACATCTTCCCTATATGATAGCAGTTTTGACTTTATTGATGGTCTTCAATTTTTTTGCAAAAACCTCCGTATCAAAATCCGAAAAAATTAAATCTCCTATCCAGTCCTCTTTATTTTTTCATTTGTTAATCGACGTTTTTGCCGCCGCAGGTGTTTTGTTTGTCAGTGGCTCTGCGGAAAATCCGTTTATTGCTATTTTGGCCATTCATGGTTTTTTGGGTGGGATGTTGTTGGCAACTCGTCCAAGTATTTTATTTTTGACTTGCGTAGCAACTATACTTGGCCTTTTGCAAATTGAAACCGTTATTACCGGAAAAAAAACTTTGGGTTTTGCACTATCGTCTGTGGCCATGGATTTTTTGTCTCAATGGGTGTTATTGATCGCTTCATGGGGAGTCAGTATGTACTTCTCTAAGGCTTTGCAAAGACAAAATAATTTGATTCAAAATTTACGTGAAAAACAACATGTCGCTGATAAATCTAAAGCATTAGGCGCTTTAGCTGCGGGACTTAGTCATGAGTTGGCCTCGCCACTAAATACTTTGGATCTGCGCATGAAAAGATTGGGTAAAGATTTAGAGAGTGGAGCTTTGTCGCAAGTTTCTACAGAGGAGAAAGATAAGGTTTTCAAGGAATTTAAAGAGGCGCAAGGATCTTTAAATTCATGCGTAGATATTTTCTTTCAAATGAAGCAAGTTTTTAGTGGTAAAGTAGATCTTGAATTTCATTCAATTGAAATTGTACCGTTTATGTCGAAATTGTTACGTCACTGGCAGTTGTCTCATCCTAATATTCAGCTGCAATATCTATTTGAAGATGAAGCTTTAAAAATTCAATCGCAAGCGTTAGCTCTATCAGAAGCTGTCTTGGATATTTTAGATAATTCCGCAGAAGCCATGAATTTCGAAGGTGAAGTCGTATTGAGAATTTTTAGAGAAAATGGTTTTGTCAGTATTCAAATTTGCGATAATGGCTACGGACTGAGTGAGGAAATACTAAGTCGTCTTGGGCAGCCTTTTGTGACGTCAAAAGTGTCAGGGAATGGATTAGGAGTTTATTCTACAATACTATTCGCAGAAAGCCATGGTGGAAGCTTTACTTTAGAGAACAACTCTTCTCGAAAAGGTGTTAAGGCGACCCTAGTTTTACCAGAGGAGACCAACAATGAGCCTGCATAAAATTAGAATTTTATTAGTGGAAGATGATGTGTCCTTGCAGGAAGTTTTGTCCGAAGAACTCAAGGAGCGAGGATACGAAGTTATCGCATATAGTGAAATTCCTGATGCTCAAAGCCTACCCTCTGTAGATTGGGCATTGTTGGATTTGAGAATAGGTGGCGATAGCAGTCTATCATTAATTCGAGATCTAAAAGTTAAACATCCTGAATTAAAAATTATTTTAATGAGTGGCTTTGGAAGTGTGGCATCTGCGGTAAAAGCAATTCAATTAGGTGCTAGTAATTTTATTACTAAGCCAGTCACAGTTGAAATGATTTTAAGTGCATTTTTAGATGAAAACTACGGGGAAGAAATTCCAGAGGAAGATATTTCGCTAGCAAGAATGGAAAGAGAGTATATAGATTATATTATTCAATCCTCTGACGGAAACATTACCCAAGCTGCAAAAAGATTGGGTCTGCACCGTCAGAGTCTACAAAGAAAACTTAGAAAATATGTTCCTAAGTAGCTGAGGCTTTTTTCTCAGCTGCTTTCTTTTGTTTTTCCTCGAGATACATTAATCCCAAAAGTAAGCCCACGCCACCGACAATGGCCATATCCGCGATGTTAAATGCAGGCCAGCTCCACTTGTTGAAAAAGTGAAAATCTAAAAAGTCGATAACATATCTAAAGCGCAAACGATCGATATAGTTTCCTATAGCCCCACCAAAGATAGAAGACAAAGCCACTATTTGTTTGGTGTCGCTGTCTTTAACGCCTCTGAAGATTAACAATATAATAATCAGAGCTATGGGTGGCATAGAGAGAAAAAAGATTTCTCTAAACGTCGGATGACTTTCCGCTAAAAAACCAAACGCAGCACCAAAGTTTCTTACATAAGTAAGATTGAAGAAGTTTGGAACCACAGTGACTGATTCGCCGAGGTGGTAGTGAGTATGAATATATATCTTAATGATCTGATCAATAGCGATCGTTAAGCCAGAGATAAGCAATAACCAAATATATTTCTTTTTCATGGGATTTATTATAACTGCTTTTTTTCAGAAGGCACTAATGAAAATACAATTAACTTATTTCGTAAGACCTTGAGCCTTGTTGTAGCCCAGTTTAACTAACATGCGGAGAGCTTCTAGCTCACTACTTAAGTTCAATTGCTCTTTGATTTCCTGAACCATTTCTTGAGATTGAGTATCTAAGAGTTGCAAAAGACCACTGTTGCTTGTTGTGGCAGTCACAGTTTTTTCAGTATATGACAGAGTCTGAGTAGCCGCTGTTGCTTGAACAATAGTTGTATTCACAGGTTTTACTTCAGTCATCACAGGAGTTACCACTTCAAGAGCAGGGGCTGTCTGAGCCGTT
>JBHIVS010000083.1:0-9777 GCA_041987885.1 Pseudobdellovibrionaceae bacterium
TGTAGTGAGCTTTTGGGTACTGCTGCAGATATTAGTAAATTTGGTTTTCGTAGCGGGTTTAGTGGGCGCATGGATTCGCCTAGGTCGTCCTCAAAAAGATGATCCTCGTTTAAGTAAAGGCTTACAGCTTTTACAAAGTAAAATTGCAGTTTTGGAAGATCTGTCCGATCGCACGGAAACTCAGGTCAATCAATTGACGGCTTTGCTAGAGCAAAAAGTAAAAGACATTCAATTTAAAATTCAAGCGGCGGATAAACAGATCGCAAAAATTGAACAGAGTATGCAAAAGAGTTTGGAAGTTGCAAAAATTTTCCAAGATAAGATTCCTCACACTGAAATTATTGAACGCCAAAATACAGTTAAGTATGTTAAGGCGGCAAGGCTGGCGCATCAGGGGCGTTCGGTTGAAGAAATACTCCAAGAGGTGGACTTAACTAGAGGAGAAATTGAGTTCATTGCTAAAGTGAATAAAGAACAGCTGATGTTCTGTGAAGACAGTTTGCCGGAGTGGGCAAATGATGAAGCCTTATTAAATGCAGATCGTTCATCGAGTTTAGATGATGTCGATCAAATGACTTTTATGAATCCGTTGCATAAGGATAATCATCAAGAGTTGCCTTCAGCTCTTGAGATGAGTTCTGTTTTTGAAGTTCCAAAAACGGATCAAGAGGCTCTTAAAAAATTAGGAGATGCATTCAAGGCAGCTTGTCGCGAAGTTGAACAAGAAACTGCTCAAACGCAAAAAGTAGCACAAAATGTATCGACTATTTTTAGTGTGACTCAAAATATTGCGCAGAATTTTTTAGGGGAGAAGCCAACTCCCGCGGCTCCTACGGCGACGACAAATGTCGTTAAAAAGCCCGTGAAGTATTTAGGGGAACCAGACATTCGTCCAGTTCAGTTCCCTAAAATCGAATTGGTCAAAAATTTAGATTAAATCTATTTTGAACTTTCGCGGATAAAAAGACTTAGATAGTGACGAACTAAGTAAGGCATTTTGAGGGGTTGATTTTGGTAAGTCCACATCACCTCTCCAAAAGCACCCCATTTTGCTTCAATTAAATGTTCATCCATCATGGCACTTTGTGCTGCCGTAGGGTCTACGTTAGGACTTGGAATATAGTTCGTTCCGATGAAATTAAAGCGGATACTTAGTTGCCCTGGACCTTTTAAAGAAAAGATCATTTTAAAACCGTTACGGAACAACATAAAGTCAGCGTGAGTTTTTGCAATTCCGTAGATTTTAATTCTGCCCAAAGCGGAAGGTTTTAATTCATTGAATGACGTAGCGGCATCGACGAATTCAGTTTTCATCGCCAAGAGAAATTGGATGGTTTCTTGAACCAGAATTTTATCTGAGTCATATCCAAAGCTCATGTCCACAAGCCCAGATTCTTCCATCTGTTGTTCAGCCTTCACAAGTTCTTTAATCCAGCTGATTTTCTCCATCAGTTCCCCCCATTAGACAGCGATCCTCGCTGTTAGTTGCCGATTACTTCAATAATTTAGAGGGCCTAGAGCTTTGTCAAGAGTGCGGCATATAACTCAGTGCAATATTATGTTTAAAAGCCAGAGATTTGCAGGGCTGAGGCAATAACTCCCTTCGCATCTTGTTCTGCTTGAAAGCCATAATAGTATCCCATCACAAATGTTATAGGGGCGATATATCCCAAAGTGGTTTCAAGTTTAACTTCGGCTCCCACACTCCAGAATTGATCTTTTCCGAAATGGACTCTATTAAAGGCGGTCGTTGCATTATCGCTAGTGTTATAAAAAAGTCCATCGGCCGAAGCCCCATCGACTGTGACTGCTCCGCTGAGTCTTCGAAGGAAATAGGGATCCGTCCCCGCGCCTCGATAAAGATCTTTGATGGGTAGTCTATACTCTGCATTGACGACAGCGAGATTTTTGCCAAGAATTTGCCCCTGCTTATAGCCTCGCAGTAAAAGTCTTTGTCCCATAGGGTCCCAATTAAAGGGCATAGATGATGTTGAGGAACCATAGAAAGATGGCAAACGTTGTTCGGGAATGTGAACCCCATCAACACGTAAATTAATAGCATGATGGCGAGCAAAACCTTTAAAATAGAGATTCAGTCCCCCAATATATTGATGATGATCAAAGTAACCTTCTTTTTTTAAGAAGTAATACATTCCTCCATAATAACTAAATCCAGATTCAGGAGAAATTTCCGCACCGGCTTGAGAATAATTAGAATAGTTGAATAGAGCAAAGGCCCCCATACGGCGGCTTGAGGTCGTGAGCGTGCGCTCCTGATAGATCCCCCCAAATTGCAGAGTTTCATAGATATTTTCTGACAATAAATCTGGCAATAAACTAATCTGAGTTCCTCGTTCATGAACGATATTATCTCTAGAGGCCAAAAAATAGTTATGGTCATAGCTAGAAATTAGAAAAGGGACATCGGTCGTATGATTGATATAGGTTCCAACAAAAGTTCCTTTTTCCACCAAAGTATCGTAACCAGCTAATAGAGAGTATTTGTGTTTTTCCAAGGGGTCTTGCCCCGAGGTGCTGGCTTGTACTGCAACACCTGTGTCACTAGAGGCAACAGACATAAAGGGTATCCAATAGCGAGGCCATAGATATCCATAGGGAGAATAGTCCGAAACAGTTGGTTTAACAGAGCTTTCATCAAATTTTGAAGGATTTTCTGAAGGGTATCTGTCAGCAAATATTTTTTCTACTTTCGGAAGCTCTATATAGTTTTTTTGCTGACTCAGTGGCAGTACTCCGATTTTCACACCAGTGTCAGTCATCATGCTCGCGATGATTTCTTTATTAAGAGGATCTACTGTGTGTGTAAAGATCGCAGTGGTGGTGTTTGTGAGTGGTGTCGCCGTTGTAAATGGAGCTGTGGATTTGTAGAGATTTAAAACACCGCTTTTTGCTGAAGTAAAATAAAGTGTGCCATCGCGATAAATTGGGAAACGAGCTGTGGAGTGTTCTTTTAAGACCGCTGTACGTATTTTAGTGTTTAAATTATAGGTCTCTAGATTTTCATTCCCAGAGGTGTCCCTATGAGAATAAATGATCGTTTGGTCATCGATAAAACTCGGATAAGACAATCGATGTTGTAGAGGTGCTTCAAAAAGTATATCCACTTTTTTTGAAGCAATATTAATAAGACTAAGACTGGTTTTTCCACCTTCGAGTTTGATAAAAACAATATTTTGAGAGTTCGGGGAAACTGCAGGTTCTCGAGCTCTGAGATTATTAGTTAAACGAGTGGTTTTTTTTGATTTGTTATTGTGGATATAGAGATCTGAAAATCTTTGAATACGGTTAGAGTATCCGATTTTGTCATAGACGATTTGTTCAGAGTCAGGAAACCAAGAAACTCGTTGTAGAGATCCAGAGGTCGGTGTGTCTTGGAATTCTCCAGGAGTAAAGCTTTCATCAAAAGAATCTACAGTGCTCGCAAAGGGAGCATCCATAAAACTAGCTTCTTTTTTGGATTTTGTTAAGAGCTGTAGGGATCTTGAGTGGTTGTCTCCGTCAGCAATAAAAGTAAGATGCATTCCGTCTGGGGAAACCACTGGGCTGATCATTGATAAAAAACGATGTTTAGGAAATATGAAGCTAGAGGTTTCTTGTTTTTTTATTTCTTCGATCTGTTTTTGAGCTCGTGTTTCTGTTTCGGTTAGAGCTTTGTTGTAAAGATCGTTGTAAGATCCACCTGTAAGTTCTTGAGAGGGTTTTTCAATAAAATAAGGAACTCTGCCGCCTTGCTGTTCGTGGAGCTGTCCCATGACTGACGGAGAAAACTCTGCAACCGCTTGTCCCCAGTACAGAGATCCAAATAAATAAGGGCGGGAACCCTGAGGCCAAGTGTAGATGTATTCATTGGCTTGAGCGATATCGAAATTTTTTAATTTATTTTTTTCAACGAGCCCACGTAGAGTCGCATCTTGATAGAAAGATTTTAGACGGCCCCCAGAGGATAGGTATGATTCTGTTTGAACGGCGGCTCCTTCTTTCCACCAATTCGGCATCAAACTATTTGGTGCAATAATATTTCCAAAAATAGCTTTAAGTGGCTTCATAAATCCACGATGAGCTTCGAAAGTTAAAATATGCGTGTATTCGTGAACTAAAAGTTCATACGCCCAATCATGGGTATCTGATAAGCTATTGTCAGGTCCCGGTAAAACAGGGAAGGCCATGATATGGGAATAAGGCAGGGGAGTTGCATAACCATTTGTAATGTCAGTTTTGTCATTAATCACAACAACGGTGCGTTTGTTTGGAAATTGCTTAAAGAAAATAGATAGATCGAAGTAAGCACGCTCTAATTTTTTTGCATAAAGCTGTCCCAATTCCATTTGTCGTTCATCAACAATAACGGTGAAGTGGGAAGTTTCTAGAGTTTTCCAGCGGACATCAGGTGGGACTTGAAGCTGTGCATATGCGGAAGGAGACAGTGTGAAAATACTGAAAAGTCCGAAAAGAATGTTAAGCAAGCGCATAAATTTCTCTCATATATCTGCACAGCAACACGAACCCGTAATTTCTGAGCAAAGGTTTGACAATGAAGTCGTATAAATTAAAGCTTTTAAAGGTATGATACCGTTTCGAACACCACAGGAGGATATCATGGTTCGTAAATTGGCTCTTGGTCTTGTAGCTTTAGTATTTGTAGCAGGCTGTAAAGGCAGACAAACTCAAAATGATCAGTCTATTGAGACTCTACCAACTTCTGGTGACTCTGCAATTGACTCAACTCCACTAAGTTTTGATCCAATGGGTTCAGACTCTGGAAAAATCGCTGGTCTAGTAACTGTTTATTTCGGTTATGACAGAGCAACTCTTGATGATGCTTCTAAAAGAGATATCGGAACTAACGTAGAATGGATGAAAGCTCATCCAAATGCGCGCGTTCAAATCGAAGGTCACTGTGACAACCGTGGTACTATTGAGTACAATATTGCTCTTGGCGAAAGACGTGCTAACGCTGTAAAAGCTTACATGGTTTCTATGGGCATCCAAGCTGACCGCGTGAGTGTTATCAGCTACGGTAAAGAACGTCCTCTAGATTCGTCTGATTCAGAAGTTGCCTACGCAAAAAATCGTAGAGCTAACTTTGTACCAGCTCAGTAGTTTTAAGGACATAGCGTGAAGAATTTAATATATGTTTTCATAACTATATTTTTATTCTTTAGCTCTGCCTGTCAGACTGCACCTGTACCTATTGAAGATTATTCTTTAGCACGAGCCGCCATGGAAGCGGCTCGTGTTGTTCAAGCCGCTCGTTATTCGCCAAGTTTATGGCATCAAGCTGAAGAAGCTTACCGTAAAGGTAAAATTTATTACGAAGACAGAGACTACGGCAGAGCCAAAGAACAATTTATTCGTGCTCGTGTCGCCGCTGAGAGAGCGGAGTTATCGGCTCGTTTAACTCGCCAGAAAACTGGGGATATCCTATGAAATCAATTTTATGGTTAGCACCTACACTTATTCTTGCTACGGGTTGTTTGCAGACTCGAAATGATGTTCGTTCAAATGAACAAAAAAAAGTAATGCAACAGCAGGTCGTCAATATGCAAAGAACGAATGCAGATGCGACCAGTCGTTTTGCTGATGTTGAACAAACTGTGCGTGATTTAAACGGTCGTTTGGAAGTGATGGAAAATAAAGTGGGACAGGACTCTGCGGCTTCTGGTGAGTCTGTTCGTTCTCTTCAAACGAAAAATGCGGAATTAGGTGAAAGAGTAAACTCTTTGCAAGAAGCTTTGACCCTGATGGAAAAGCAAGTTTTTGCCCTAAGTGCTGAAGTGAATTCTATGAAGTCTCAACAGGCAGCTGATGCTAAGGCGGCGCAAGATGCTGCGGCCCAAGCTTCCAAGCGCGCAGCGCAGAATCCTTATGAGTTGGGAGAAGAGCATTTTGGTAAAAAAGAGTGGAAACAAGCTATTCTTTCTTATCAAAAATACCGTGATCAGAACCCAAAAGGGGCTAAATTTGCTGATGCGACCTATAAAATCGGGGTTTCTTTCCAAGAATTGGGTTTAAAAGACGAAGCCAGAACCTTTTATGAGGAAGTTACTAAAAAGTTTCCTAAATCCGATGAAGCCAGACGTGGAAAAATTCGCCTAAAGGGGTTATAGTAACCCCATTGTGATTAAAAAGATTCTTTCTATTGAAACCAGTTGTGATGATACTTCCGTAGCCATTGTTGATGAAACAGGTTGGGTTTATACGGTTGTATCTCTCACTAAAGACCTTGATCACGCCATCTTTGGCGGGATTGTCCCTGAAATTGCGGCTCGCAATCATTCCATGGCTCTTTTACCTCTTATTGATGAGGCCTTAAAAAAATCTTCTCTGACTTGGAATGATATTCAAGGAATTGCAGTGACCAATCGACCAGGGCTTGTTGGAGCTTTGATTGTTGGTTTAATTACTGCCAAAACATTATCTCAAGCTAAAAATATTCCATTTATCGGGGTCAATCATCTTGAAGGTCATTTGCTAGCACCTTTTTTAAGAGACCCTCAATATTCTCCTCCAGAAGATTTCGGATATCCCTATGTGGGAATCGCCATTAGTGGTGGCCACACAAGTTTATATCATATCAAGGGGCTTGGAGATTACCGAGTTCTTGGTGCGACCAAAGATGATGCTGCTGGAGAATGCTTTGATAAGTTCGCAAAAATGGCGGGCTTAGGATTCCCAGGGGGAGTCAAAGTAGATCAGCTGGCAAAAACGGGGAATCCAAAGGCCTATGATTTTCCTCGCTCGATGATTCATGATGATTCTTTTGATATGAGTTTTTCAGGTTTAAAATCTTCGGGGCAAAGAGTTTTGCAGCAAATGAGTGCTGAAGAAATTCAAGAAAAGCTTCCTGATCTTTGTGCTTCTTTTCAAGAGGCCATAGTGGATGTCTTAATTGCAAAACTTGAAAGAGCCGCCAAAATATTTAAATCTAAACGAGTTATTTTAACGGGCGGAGTGAGTGCAAACTCCAGATTAAGAGCGCGTGCCGAAGAGTGGGCTGCAAAAAAAGGCTATACTCTGGTGATTCCTCCTTTGAGATATTGCACCGATAATGCTGCCATGATTGGCTACGTGGGTGCTTTAAGAATGGCTCGCGGAGAATTTTCTAATTTGGATTTGGGACCATTGCCTCATCCATTACCAACGGATTTTAAATGAGTTACGCATCTGAACGTTTAAAAAAAGCGCAAGAAGCTCTAGGGGCCGAAGCGAAAAAATCACTGGGTCAAAACTTTTTGGTCAGCGATGTTGTTATCAATCGTATTCTTGAGCAGGTGAAAAAATATAATCCAGAATTCATGATTGAAGTGGGGCCAGGGCCAGGGGCTTTAACAGATCTTTTATTAGAGATGAATATTCCGATGCAATTGATCGAGTTAGATAATCGCATTGCCGAATACTGGAGAGAAAAAGGCCAAAACGTTTTAGAAGTGGATGCTTTGCAAATTGATTGGTCGCCATTTTATAAGCACGAACGTACGGTTTTTGTCAGTAATTTGCCTTATCAAATTTCTTCTTCGATCGTGATTGAAAGATCTTTGGAAAGTTCTGGCGTTCAGCAAATGGTTTTGATGTTTCAAAAAGAAGTTGCTCAAAGAATCAGAGCGGCTGCAAAAACAGAGCAATATGGACTTTTAAGTGTTATTGCTCAAACTTTTTGGAAAACCCATTTAGTCACCGAAGCTGGGCCAAGGGATTTTAATCCTCCTCCAAGGGTTGCAAGCCGAGTTCTAGCCTTTGAACGCATTGAAAGCGAAGTAGAGAATCGAGCTCAATTTTTGACCTTCGTTAAAGTGGCTTATGCCCAACGTCGCAAGCTATTAAAGAAAAACCTGTCCGGTCTTTATAAAGAAATGAATGTGACAGAAGAAAAAGTCGTTGAATGGCTGAATGAATTAGGCTTTAAAGAAACGGCAAGGGCTGAGGAGCTAAGTCCTCCGCAATTTGTAAAGTTGTATAAAAAGTTTGGATACAAGTAATGAGCAATATTTTAATCATTCACGAAAATAAAAAAGCCAGATTTGATTACACGATTGTTGAAACATTCGAAGCAGGAATGGTTTTGATGGGAAGTGAAGTGAAGTCTCTGCGCAATCGTGATGTGCAATTAAAGGATTCTTATATCACCTTTAAAGGTGATGAAGCCTTTTTGCAAAATGCTCATATCGCTGAATACAAAGCTTCAAGTTATAATAATCATGTGCCTGAACGTCTTAGAAAATTACTTTTAAACCGTAATGAATTAGATGAAATTTTCGAGGCTCTACGTGAAAAGGGATACTCTTGCATCCCTCTAAAGATTTATTTTAAAAATGGCCGTGCTAAGCTAGAAATTGCCTTAGCTAAAGGTAAAAAGACCCACGACAAGCGTGAAGCAATTAAGAAGCGTGACGTTTCAGACCAGATACGTTCGACACTTCGACGCTCTCGAGATTAGTTTCTTGTAAAACTTCATATCCTAAGCGAGCTCTTTTTTCTGAAATTAATTGTTTCCAAGCTCTGTAGGCCTCTCTGTTCTGAGGGTCTACATTGATTTTTTCCAAAAGTTTTAACTCTGCATCAGTTGATGCTTTTAATGTTCTATGGAAGTAGTCATAGGTCACAGACAGATCTTTAAATTCTTTTTGAGTCTCTATATCAATTTCAGGGGCACTCCAAATACCTAACATTAACTGCTGCATATGTTTGTTGATTGCCGTCAAAGGAATCATAATATTTTTAGTCATTTGCATGCTTAGATAAAATGTTACGGCCGCAATGGACACTAAGCTGGTTAACATAAATATTAAAAGCCAATGAACTTCACGCTCAAGATGAGCAACAAGTTGAGGGGACACATCAAATGCTAAATCTGTGAATAGAGAATAGTTTTGGTTGAGAAAGTAATAAACGGGAGCAAAAAACAACAAAGACCCGCCGACAATAGCCAGTAACATAGATCGGGCATATTTGAGTTGAAAAGCCTTAAAGACAAACATTTGTTCTTTTGAAGGTGTTTTAGCTATCGATTCTGCTTTATAATATCTTCGTCCATACATCATAAGTTATCTATCGGTCTGTTGTGTTTTATTTTGAGTCCAATTATTCTAAAAATGAGATAGGAATCGTTATGCATTTAACACTGAATCGATCAAAAACTAGAGAAAATACAACGCCTCACTCTTTATCTAGACAGATGCAAAGGCTCTTTGTCGGGTTTTTGTTGATGTTTGCAGGACTTAGTTCTTGGGCCGCAGAGACTATTTCCAGTACTCGACTAGAGACCTATATTGAAAGTATGAACCTGAGTGAAGGTCAAAATCCGACCACTTTAAAAAAGATATTTTCTGATAAATTAACCGAGCTCAGAAACACTGAAAGAAAACAAATTCAAGATCAAAGAAATCAAGAGTTTGCTCGTATTAATGCCGCACAAAAAGATTTTATAAATCATCAAAAAATCGAGAAAGAAAATTTCTTTAAGGCAAAACCATCTCCTACAGAAAAAAGAGAATTTAATCAGAGGCATGCAGATGAGCGAAAAAATTTTTTTGAGCGTAACTTGAGTGAAAAAAAGGCTTTAGAAACGTCTTTGCAGGAACGTAAGGACGCTACAAATAATAAGCTCAAAGAGCTCACAGATAAATTTAATGCCAAATATTCTTTATTGACTGAAGAATGGAAAAAAATATCTGCTCAAAAAGAGAATGAAAAGAAATTAGAAAAACAAAGACATCTAGATGTTCTAAAAGATTTAGATAAAGAATACGAATCTATCGG
>JBHIVS010000084.1:0-9690 GCA_041987885.1 Pseudobdellovibrionaceae bacterium
GCATTGAATAAAACATGAACCTCGCAGGCCCCTGGCCACAGAATAAACTCACGATTTAGTTTTTTAGATAACCAACGACCCAAATGTTGATCTGGCCCAAACAGAATTGGACGATCTTGAGGGATAGATTCAATGATTTGTTGAGCATTAGAAGACGTAATAATTGCATCAGAGATGGATTTAACCTCTGTGCTAGAGTTGATGTAAGTTACTGCCAATGCGTCTGGATGGGCTCTTCTCCAAGATAGATATTTATCATAGGGAGCACCTTTGACAAGAGAGCAACTAGCTTCCAGATCTGGAACTAAAACTTTTTTTGAAGGATTGAGGATTTTCACGCTTTCAGCCATGAAAACAACCCCAGCAAGTAAAATAGTGTCTTGTTGAACTTGTTGTCCCATTTTAGCTAAATAGAAACTGTCTCCGACATAATCGGCGATATCTTGAATGGCACCATCTTCGTAGTAATGGGCTAAAATAACCGCATTTTTTTCTTTTTTTAAACGCTGAATATCAGCCACGATATCGTAAGACATAGACACCTCTTTAAACCCTATTATCCGCCAAGATCAGGGATTTCAAAAAGATTTCTATGCCTAAACTGTTAAAAATTCAAGTCTCGGTCTAGAAACAATACTCTTTTCATTTAAATAAGAGCTGTGCGGTTAATTTCTTCGATATCTGTCGTCACGAGTTTAGCTTTACACGTAGACATAAAGTACTCCTCACGACAGAAGGTCTTATTTTCCAAATAACCCATGTATTGAGGTGTTTGAATGACGGCACGGGGCTCAAAGGGCTCTGTAGAGCCTGTATTCATTATTTCAAGGTTCAAATAGGGTTTGATATCAATTGGTAGAATAGGCAGTTTATGGGTCATCAGTTCTTCGAAGGCTTCAGCATAGATTTTATTTACTAAAGAAGGTTTTTTCCAAAGTACATACCATTCAAATGTGATCAGATCTAAAATCGAATAGTTGGTCATTTCGAAAAAATTAAGACTGCGAAATGTTTGCCTCATGTCGACATTATAGGCTTCTACCAAAGTATCCTCATCGATAGTGTCTAGGATTTTTTTGTCGGCAGAGAGCTTATGAAAATTCAGAGATTTTTCTAACAACAAGCTGTCGCTGTTTTGTTTGTAGAGACAGGGTTCAGTAATTGAAATTAGCTCTAAAAGTCGCTCTGTATGATGAGTTTTCTTTTCCAAGGACAAAGTTTCAAGGTGGCGAATGGAGAGATCAGAGACTGCTATTGCGGGATAACCGAAGGCATTAACAAGCTCAGTGTATTCACAGATCACTTTTAAAAGATTTAAACTAGCAGGATCTTTTAAAGATTCTTGAATATAATCTAACTGGTTTTGTTTAATAACTTTATCCACTGAGTAAGCTCCTCTAATTTAGAGAGTAGACCCACCTTTTAAAACATTAATGATAGATTTGGAAACTGTTTTCAAAGATTCAAACACACCTTTTCCTTCGGAAGCGATAGCTTCGAATTCAGGGGCATTGTAGGGATTAAGAGCACTTCTCATTTCCGCAAGGGAAGCAATATTTGGAAGATCACGTTTATTGTATTGCATGATCAAAGGAATTTCGCGGATGTCGTAGCCCTGCTGCTCTAAATTTCTCTCTAAATTACGAAGAGCTTCTAAGTTTTCATCCATACGTTCGATTTGAGAGTCTGCCACAAAGACGACCCCATCAAGACCTTTAAGAATGAGTTTTCTAGAGGCATCATAAACAACTTGCCCTGGAACTGTGTAAAGGTGAAAGCGGGTTTTAAAGCCTCTGATTTCACCAACATTTAGAGGCAAGAAATCAAAAAAGAGAGTTCTTTCAATATCAGTGTTCAAAGCTACCAGCTTAGACTTTTGATCTTCCGCGGTTTTTTGGTAAACCCACTGGATGTTTGTTGTTTTCCCGCCCAATGAAGGACCATAGTAAACAACTTTACAGTGAATTTCTTTAGCGTTGTAGTTGATGAAAGACATTATTACAGCTCCACTCTATTTTGCAGGGCACGACCCATAGTTCTATCATCTATGAAATCGATGTCGCTGCCAATAGGAACTCCATGAGCGATACGAGAAATCTTTAAGTCTTTGCCTTGAAGTTGTTTTGCTAAATACAAAATCGTTGTATCACCCTCAAGATCGGCATCCAATGCCAAGATGATTTCTTTGATTTTAGGACCCTTTCCGTGGAGTCCGTCGTCAATACGGCCAATTAGTTCTTTGATTTTTAATTCATTAGGCCCAATGCCCTCTAGAGGAGAAATGGCACCATGTAAAACATGATAGCGACCTCTAAAGGCACCTGAAGATTCAATGCGCATGATATCCGAAGGTTCTTCGATCACGCAGAGAGAATCGTCAGAACGAGAAGCGTCTTCGCAATAACGACAAAGATCGTGATCCGTGTAGTTGAAGCATTTCGGGCAATCGTGTACCTCTGCCTTGACTCTGATAAGAGCTTCACTCAAGCGTTCAGAATATTGATTTTCCGAACGCAGAATGTAATAGGCCAAGCGTTGAGCTGTCTTCGGGCCAATACCTGGCAGACGGCTCAATTCATGGACCAATTTTTCAAGGGCAGAGATATGTAACATTAGAACATTCCTGGGATGTTAAGACCGCCAGTGATTTTATCCATCTCTTTTGCAGATGTATCACGGGCTTTTTTTACAGCTTCGTTTGTTGCAGAAAGGATCATGTCTTGAAGCATCTCAACATCACCAGCTGACAATACATCCGGATTAATTTTAAGAGATGTCATCACGTGATCACCGTTAACTTTTACAGTTACAGCGCCACCACCAGAAGTTGCTTCGTACTCAGCCTTAGCAAGTTCTTCTTGGGCTTTTTTCATTTTCATTTGCATTTGATTGGCTTGCTTCATGAGTTGAGCCATTCCGCCTTGCATACCCTTCATCTTAAAACTCCTTTTTTATTGCTGCTCTGGTTAGTTTTGTAGAACTGTTTAGAGTTAAAAACAATCAGTCTGTTTTTAATTCCTTTTTAGCTCATTCCTCTTAAGTTCTTGTACAGACTTAATAGTTGCACCGAAGGTGGTCTGAGCAGCCTTGACCATCGGATGTTCTTGGATCTTCGCACGAATTTCATCCTCAGCCAGTTGTACCTTTTTTTGGACGATGGCTTGGGCTGATTCGCCGACTTGATCTCGGTTCATAAGTACTTCAAAAGAATACCCAGCACCCCAGTATGAATCAATAAATCCTTGTAGTTTTTTTCGCACTTGGGTATCGGCCATTTGTTCTTTAAGAAAGGCAAGTTTAGGCGGAACACCTAAAGACAACAAAGTTCCTTCTTCTTTATTAAAAAGCAGATTTTCAAGCTTTGCGGCAAATAGAGCGTCATCTTGGCGAACGATCTCAACGAAATTTACCCATTTCTCTGGAAGAGTGGTGCCTTCTGCAAATTTTTTTACAGCCGGAGTGTCTTCAACAGGAGCTGGTGTTGAGTTATTTGTAGGAGCGGTATTTTGCAAAGAAGGTGATTTTTGAACCTTTTCAATTGCAGCCTTCATGGCGTCTAAGCCTTTGGGGGCATCAGCGACTTTTTGAGCTTCTTGAATTCTGCGATGTCCTTTTACAGGGGGAGCTACCGGCGGAACGTAGGGCCTGGCCCCACCTGCGCTGTGAGAAGTTGCGTGACCACCTTCAAGAAGGGTCTTTAGGTCGACAATTTTAGGAGCCGATGCCATACGTAACAAACTCATCTCGAGCACAATGCGAGGGTCTTGAGCTTTAGGAATATCATTTCCACTTTTTAGGGACATATCAAAAAGCAGATGAATGTCTTCTTCTGGTAATTGTAAAGAGAGATCTTTTAATAATTGAATTTCAGAATCTGGCATTTCTAAAATTTGTGAAGCCTGATCTTCAGAGACTTTTACCATTAAAAGATTACGAATAGATTCTAAAAGATCTTGCGAGAACAAATGAGGTTCTAATCCCGATTTTGCGATTTTTTCGATCACTGTCAAAATTGCTTTGCTATCTCTATGGATTAAAGCTTCTAAAGTTTCAAATAACAAAGCTCGATCCGTAAGGCCTAAAATGCTAACGACAGATTCTTTGGTCAAAGGACCATTTGCGAATGTGATTACTTGATCCAGTAAGCTTTGAGAATCACGCATAGACCCATCGCCCTGACGAGCAACAACCCAAAGAGCTTCTTCTTCGGCAGTAACACCGTCTTGATCACAGATGAGTTTAAGTCTTTCAGTGATTTGACGAGTTGTGATTCTACGGAAATCAAAACGTTGGCAGCGAGACAAAATAGTTTGAGGAATTTTATGAACCTCGGTCGTTGCCATGATGAAAATCACATGACTTGGGGGTTCTTCCAAAGTTTTCAAAAGAGCATTAAAGGCACTTGTTGAAAGCATGTGGACTTCATCGATGATATAGATTTTATATTTTCCAGATGAAGGCATAAAGGCAACTGTGTCGCGAAGCTCACGAATAGCATCGACACCGTTGTTGGAAGCTCCATCGATTTCGATAACATCGATGCTGGATCCAGCAGCAATTTCCTGACAAGAAGCACACTCGTTACAAGGAACAAAATTCACCGCATTAGCACAGCGAAGGGCCTTGGCCAAAATACGCGCCGAAGAAGTTTTTCCAGTTCCACGGGGACCTGTGAATAAAAGAGCATGTGGTAAGCGATTGTTTTTAAGGGCATTCGTCAGGGTTTGGGTAATATGATTTTGCCCGACAACGTCGGTAAATGATTGGGGACGCCATTTGCGCGCAATCACCTGATAAGACAAAATTCACCCCTCACGCAGAATCAAAAAAGTGGCCGAGCACCCCATATCACATAGTTCCTCGAGTGCCGTTGCTTCCTTCCGGACCTGGCGGAGTTCGTCAAGGAGCCTATTGTATGGGACCCGGCCAAGACAGGATTTAACCTATCGAGGGGGGGATTACATTCAATAACTGAGTGCATCAATGGGTGAATTGAGAATTACTTTCACGAATAAGTCTCATTTCGATCTTAGCCGCCTGTATAAGACAATTTAGGTATAAAAAATGAACGAGATCTTCGAAGATTACTATTGGAATTTAAAAAGTTTTTCAGGGGAGTTTTTAAATGGCATCAAGACAGCCCTTATCAGTTGAGGTGCTTAGAGGTCCTGTTGTGGAAAGTATCCACTCAGTGATGGTCGTGGTTGTTGGAGAGTCAGGGCAGGTGACTCATTATTGGGGAAATCCTAGTTTTGTGACGATGCCTCGAAGTGCTATTAAAATGCTTCAGGCTTTACCATTGCTAGAAAGTGGAGCTGCAAATCATTTTGGATTAGACGATAAGATGATAGCTTTGGCTTGCTCTTCTCATCGCGGTGAAAAAGAACATTTAGAAGTTTTATCAGAGTGGTCCGATAAAGTTGGATTTAAAGAAAATCAACTGATCTGTGGGCCTCATCTTCCTTATAATGAACAAGCCTCTCAAGATATGTTGATTCGACAGCGCAAACCCACGGCATTTTGTAATAACTGTGCAGGGAAACATTCTGGATTGATAACGACATGTCTACATTTGCATGAATCCATCGAGGGATATGGACACTATGAACATCCAGCCCAGAAAAGATTGCGCTCTGTTTTAAGTGAAACTCTACAGGTGGATCATTTTAAAATGCCTCATGGGATAGATGGATGTGGAATTCCTACCTATGCGGTGCCTTTGCAGTCTATGGCTGTTGGGATGTCGACGTTTATTAATTCTAAAATTGCATCTTCTAGGAAATTAGCTGCGGAAAGAATTTTATCAGCCGTTGCGAATAATCCTTTTTATCTTTCAGGAAGTGATAATTTTGCGACTGAAGTGATTCAAAAAACTAAAGGTCGTTCAATTATTAAGGGCGGTGCTGAAGGTGTTTTTTGCGGAGTACTTCCCGAGAAAAAAATAGCTTTTGCTGTAAAGGCGGCTGATGGGGCAGGTCGCGCGGCACAAGTAGCAACGGCGGCAGTGTTATTAAATTTTGGTGGTATGACTGCCGAGGAGTTTACGTCTTTATCTAAATATACTCAGCCAGTCATTACAAACTGGAGTGGGGAGTCGGTGGGTCAAATCCGCGTTGCGAAGGTAAACTAGTTAGAGTAGCTTTATGGATGCTCTGTTATAAAGCTTATATAAACGAAAGGCTACTTGTTATGAAAAAGCTAATTTTAGGTTTTTTGCTTATTAGTTCAGTTGGTTATGCGCAAACAATGGGAGTTAAAGATATTCCCGTAGAAGGTGAAACGACAATTGAAATTAAAAAGGGTTCTTCATCAAAGCACGAATTTCAGGTTGTTACTAGTGAAGACGAAATCGAAGGCGACTCTGTGGTGTTAGTTAAAGATGCTCGCATTAGCTGGAAAAAAGCCTGTGCGGACTGGAAAGTAGAGCTAAAAGAATTAAATAAAGAAAATCAAATTCTGACTATGAACTGCGGTAAAATGAAATGTGCCCAAGAAGGCGTTGAGTTCGTTTGTAGTTCTACAACAAAAGCAAAAATCAAAACTCGCATCAAATAGGCGTCAGACGCTGTTTCTGCCGGAAGAGAATTTAAAATTTGAGAATTAAAAAAGGCCGATCAAAAATGATCAGCCTTTTTATTTGATTTTGAATCGGAAAATTAAGCTGTTAAAGCTTTTTTCAAGTTCTCATCAAGTTTCGCCAAGAATGGCTCTGTGTTCATGTATTTATCATTAGGAACTTTATCCCCATAGATACAAACAGCTAAGTCTTTAGTCATAAATCCAGCTTCAACAGTTTCGATACAAACTTTTTCAAGAGTTTTCGCGAAGTTTACAAGAGCTGCATTGCCATCAAGGTTACCACGGTGCTCAAGTCCACGAGTCCAAGCAAAGATAGAAGCGATTGGATTTGTAGAAGTAGGTTTGCCTTGTTGATGTTGACGGTAGTGACGAGTCACAGTTCCGTGTGCAGCTTCTGCTTCCATTGTCTTACCATCTGGAGTAATCAATACGGAAGTCATCAAGCCTAGGGATCCAAAACCTTGTGCCACTGTATCAGACTGAACGTCACCGTCATAGTTTTTACAAGCCCAGATAAAGTTACCATTCCATTTAAGGGCCGAAGCAACCATGTCGTCGATCAAACGATGTTCGTAAGTGATACCAGCAGCTTCAAATTTAGTTTTGAATTCAGTTTGGTAAAGTTCTTCGAAGATGTCTTTGAAGCGACCATCATATTTTTTCAAGATTGTATTTTTTGAAGAGAAATACAAAGGCCATTTTTTTGTAAGAGCCATATTGAAACATGATTTTGCAAAACCACGGATAGATTCATCAGTGTTATACATCGCCATTGCTACGCCATCACCCTTGAAGTTATAAACTTCGTGAGAGATTGTTTCGCCGCTTTCAGATTGGAAAGTGATCGTAAGCTTGCCTTTGCCTTTAGTTACGAAATCAGTTGCACGGTATTGGTCACCGAATGCGTGACGACCAATACAAATTGGAGCAGTCCAATTAGGAACTAGGCGAGGGACATTTTGACAGATGATTGGCTCACGGAAAACAGTACCATCCAGAATATTTCTGATAGTTCCATTTGGTGATTTCCACATTTGTTTAAGTTTGAACTCAGTAACGCGTGCTTCATCCGGAGTGATTGTCGCGCATTTGATACCAACATTGTATTTTTTGATTGCCTCAGCCGCATCAACAGTTACTTGGTCGTTAGTAGCATCACGATGTTCCATGCCTAAATCATAATATTTAATATCGATGTCTAGGTAAGGGAGAATAAGTTTATCTTTGATGAATTTCCAGATAATGCGAGTCATCTCGTCGCCATCAAGTTCGACAACTGGATTAGCCACTTTAATTTTGTTCATAATACAAATCCTTTGGTTAAAAGATACGAGCCTCAAAAATATAGGCCGATGGACAGAGCTTTTCAAAGAAAAAGATCACTTCGGCCCTTCGTGTAGGAAAAATGAGCAGAAATTCGCGTCGAAGCTTGTTCATAGAGGCGACGCATTTGGTTAGACGGTTATTTTGAGTCTTTCAGCAGAGAGATAAATTCTTTCATGGCTACCGGCATAGTTTGACGTTTGTACCAGCATAAATGCATCTGTGATTTTGAAACTAAGTTGTGCTTTAGGATTTTTGCCAAACCTTTTTTTTGTAAGCTCAGAGCAAGCTGTTGGGGGGCAATGCTGATAGCAGGAGTGTTTTGAAGTAAATCAATCATGACACTAAAATTATTCACTAGATGTAGGCGCTGTTGGCTAAGAATTTTTCTTTTTTGTTTTTTTAGTTCGTTTTGTAGGGGGAGGGACTCTTCGCTTATGTCGATAAATTCAAGCATGCTTAATAATTTGTCGATATTTGCAGATTTTACATCTGTATTACAAATGAAAACTAAATTTTGTGCCTTAAGTTTTACGCTCGTAAGTTCGGCTCCCACCATAGTTTCTGGCAAAAGCGCAAAATCAGCATGTCCCTGTTTTAAATCTTCAAGAGCTCTTTGGTGAGAGACTTCTTGAATTTTAAAATTCACAGAGCTTTTATTTTTTGTCCATTTTCCTAGCGGAGAAAATAAATAAGTTTTCAAGGACATCGCCGAGCCAGAAATTTTTATTTCCTGATTCGGCGATGCCTTGCTGTCGGAAAGATTTAGAAGAGTGTCACCTTCAAGAACCTCAACAGCTTGAACATAGCGAAGGAGACTTTCTCCCTCCTGGGTAAGACGCATGCCTTTACGGGAGCGGGTGAACAGCGTCACGCCCAGTTGCTTTTCTAAGCTCCGGATTCTTTGGGTCACACCCGTCTGGGTAAGCTGAACCAATGTTGCAGCTTCTAGGACCGTGCCTTTTTCAACAACGGCCCTGAAAGCGATTAGGGAGGGACTAAGTAAACTCATTAAAAATAATAATAAATAATTAATTATGAATTTTACAAATACTATTTTTAAGAAAATTTAAGTTTCCGCACTCAGTCGCACAGAGTAAAAAAATGTGGAAACCTAGACCTGTCGATGTGGAAAACTGTTTTTGATCAATGTGGTTTGACGGCTTTGTTGCTAGAGTCGTGTTTGATTGCATTTGGTGTTACTTCGCTAAGACAGAGTAGTTAAAAATTGCGATGATTTTTTTATCGATATCTTTGCGGTACTAGAGATATCGAATAACTTGAAACAGGGACACGGAGGTCACTATGAAAATATCTATTTTAAAAAAATCTATTTTGATCAAAAGTGCATTTTTTCCAGCAATGTTATTTTCTATAATAGCAGCGGCTTATCCCGAAGTCGGCGATAAGACAGAGTTTAATGGTGAATCGTCAAAAAGAGGGACAACCTCTCAGCCTTTTACGGCTTCAAGAGAATTCACAGCATTTAATGCTGAGACTGGTAAATGGACGGTGAAAGAAGATTTAAAAACTGCGACATCTGAATGGACTCGAACCGCAGAGACGGACAAAGTTTATACTCATGATAACTTCATGCAAATTATTAATTCTTGTATTGCAGAGGGGGGAACTTTAGAAACTTTGACTCTGCCAATAGGGAATTTTGATACTTGCATGCTTAAAGCAGAAGACGATGACTTTGATACAGAGTTATTTAATCAATTCAAAGAACGCCCTAATGATTTTGATGGACAGCTTGTTGTGTGGTTTGGTGATGTGCCTTCGGGA
>JBHIVS010000085.1:0-9687 GCA_041987885.1 Pseudobdellovibrionaceae bacterium
TGACTCTTTAACAGGATCTTTCACTGCAACAACACCAGCAGGTTTTCCGTCGATAGCGACAAGCATCGCGCCGCTGCCTTTGACTTGAAGCTCGCGAGCGATCTGCGAAAGTTCTTCTGATTGAATGCCGTTTTCATCCATCAATCGTTTGTTTCCGACCAGAACTTTTAATCCGTTTACTTTTCCACTCACACCCATACCAGTGAGTGAGTGGAAGTCTTGAACGACTCCAAGTTTAATACCTTTTTCTTTCGCGCCCGAAACAATCGCTTCAGCTAAAGGATGTTCACTTGAGTTTTCTAAAGTTGCAGTCAACGAAAGCACGTCATGCTCTTCAAATCCTGCGAGCACTTTCACTTCAGAAAGTTTTGGTTTCCCCAATGTGAGCGTTCCAGTTTTATCCACAACAAGAGTCGTAATTTTTTCTAAGCGTTCCAACGCTTCAGCGTTTTTAATCAGAACACCGTGAGTGGCACCTTTACCAGTTCCCACCATGATCGACATAGGGGTTGCAAGGCCAAGCGCACACGGACACGCGATGATAAGGACTGCAACCGCGTTAATCAGCGCATGGGTCATTTTAGGATCTGGTCCAACGATGTACCAAACAATCGCCGTCGCAACTGCGATCAACACAACAATTGGAACGAAGTAAGACGACACAGTGTCAGCAAGCTTTTGAATTGGAGCGCGGCTGCGCTGCGCTTGAGAGACCATCTTTACGATCTGAGAAAGAAGTGTGTCTGCTCCGACTTTGGTTGCCTTCATCACGAAAGATCCCGTGGTGTTCACGGTAGCACCTGTGACTTTATCGCCAACTTCTTTTTCAACCGGAATCGGTTCACCTGAAATCATCGACTCATCAATAACTGATCGGCCTTCAGTGACTTCGCCGTCGGTTGGAACTTTTTCGCCGGGACGAACACGCAAAAGATCGCCTGGTTGAATCGCTTCAAGTGGAACTTCTTCTTCAGAGCCGTCAGCTTTGATACGTCTTGCGGTCTTCGCAGCTAAGCCCAAAAGCGCACGAATTGCGTTTCCAGTTTGGCTACGAGCGCGAAGCTCCATCACCTGACCCAAAAGAACAAGGGCTGTGATCGTAGCGGCGGCTTCAAAGTAAAGCGGCACCTGTCCGCCGTGCGCGAGCATACTTTCAGGGAAAATGCCTGGGAAGAATGTCGCAATCACACTAAATCCGTAAGCAACGCCAGTTCCAATAGCGATAAGCGTGAACATATTTAAGTTCCAAGTTTTGATCGAGTACCAGCCGCGATGAAATAACGGATAACCTGCCCACAATACAACTGGAGTCGCAAGCAAGAGCTGAATGCCTGCATAGATCCAGTGAGGGAGTGCCATTTGCACTGGCTGACCGGGAATAATGTCAGACATCGCAAATAGCAGGAGCGGGATCGCAAGGAACGCGCTCACTTTCAGACGCTTTTTGAAATCTGTCAGTTCTGGATTTTCACCTTCATCAAGTGAGACCTCTTCAGGCTCAAGCGCCATACCGCACTTAGGGCATGTGCCAGGACCGATTTGACGAATCTCAGGGTCCATCGGGCAAGTGTACATACGCGTATCGTTGCTATCCGCCTTCGGAGTTTCTTTTTTCTGAAGATAAGATTTCGGATCAGCGTCGAATTTGGTTTTGCACTTCGGGTTACAGAAGAAATAATCCTTACCTTCAAAAGTGCTTTTGCCACCTTTCGCAGTTTTAGGATCAATCGTCATTCCGCAAACCGGATCAACAACAGTCGATGCTTTTTGAACGTAAGCTTTTGGATCGGCATCAAACTTCGTTTTGCACTTTGGATTACAGAAAAAATAGTCCTGTCCTTCAAAGGTGCTCTTTCCGCCCTTAGCGGTCTTTGGATCTATGGTCATACCACACACGGGGTCTGTGACTTTGCCGTCGGCGGCAGCGGCGGCCACTGGTTTTGAATCCATGTGGCAGCTTGAGTGATCGCCATGCGAGCCATGATCGTGACCGTGGTGCGCATGAGCGTCTTCTTTAGGCTTTACGGCGCAGCAACTGCCGCCAGAAGCTTCTTCGCTTTTAGCTGAAGAGCCTTTTTGAGCGTAAGCCTTCGGGTCGGCATCAAATTTTGCCTTACATTTAGGGCTGCAAAAGAAATAGTCCTGCCCCTCGAAGTTACTCGTGCCACCTTTGGCGGTTTTGGGGTCGATTTTCATGCCGCAAACTGGGTCAGTGACTAAAGTGACTTGGGCTTCGTTTTTGTGTCCACCGCAGCAACTATGGTCGTCGCCAGCTCCGTGATCGTGGTTTTTATGATGATTGTTGTGATTCATAGTTCTGCTCCTTTTTATTCCAAACCTTAATACTCTTACATCTTGCACCTTCCAAGCGTTGGAAGGTCAAACAAAACTTTCCATCGGATTGTAACGTTCCGCAAAATTACGCCCCGTTTCAATATGTTGCGGTACATTTTGAGAAAAGCAGGTCTTGACCTTACAATAGTTGGAAGGTTTAAAGTCTTACATGGGAGTAACTTATGAATATCGGTGAAGCCGCAAAAGTATCAGGTGTAAATGCCAAGCTGATTCGTCACTACGAATCCATCGGGATTATCCCCAAAGCCAGTCGCTCGGAGTCTGGATATCGCAAGTATTCCGACAACGACGTCCATATTTTGACCTTCGTTCGGCGCTCACGAAGCATGGGGTTTTCGATGAAGGAAATCAAAAAACTCGTAAGCCTTTGGCGTAATCGCACACGCGCAAGCTCTGAGGTCAAGACAATGACACTGTCTCACATTAAGAGCATCGAGGAAAAGATCAACGACCTTCAGGCCATCAGATCAACGCTGATGAAACTTGCAACCCATTGCCACGGCGATGATCGTCCGACGTGCCCAATTTTAGAGGACCTTTCGCAAAAATAGAAGCCAACTTCAAGGAGAACAAAATGAGAAACAGCGGTCACAAACGGTTTCGTTAAAGGCCAGCTCGATGAGATTGAGCGCATGAAAACGATTTTAAAGCGTCTGGAATAAAAAGTTTGGTCTGGTTGTCACAAAACTCATAGGAGGAGCGTAGTAGCTGTAAGAAAGGATGAAAGTATTTGATTCGACTTCTGATGAAGAACTTATGAGAGCGTACCAGGGCGGAGATTCCGCGGCCTTTGAAATTCTATTCTTAAGGCATAGAGCAAGGGTTTTTGGATTCCTCTTAAAGAAGCTTAAAGTCAGATCAGAAGCCGAAGATGTCTTTCAGGCTACTTTTATGAAGCTGCACTCCTCGCGAAAGCACTACGATCCAAGTTTCAAGTTTACACCTTGGCTCTTTACGATTTGCCAAAGCGTTTTAAAGGATCATTACCGAACTAGAAATAGAAATCTTGAAGATGCAAACGAAGAGCTGATCAAAAAAACCCCAGCGAATCGCTCGGACGATCTTTCGATCTCATTTGAGACGCTCGATCAGAATCAAAAAGCCGCAATTGAAATGCGCTATTTAGAGGATCTCTCCTTTGATGAGATCGCAAACAAACTTCACACATCACCCTCAAATGCTCGCCAACTTGTGAGCCGCGCTATCAGGAAGATACGCCGTGAGAAAGATCAGGAGGATCAATGACGAAGAACTTTAAAAACCTCAACGATGATTTCCAGGACTTCTTATCAGCGCCCGAGATGGAGCCTCCGGCTCACGTTAGAGAAAAAATCCTAGCGATGGTGCAAGCTGATTTAAACCCTTCGCGCAAAAAGATCTTTATGAAGATCGCGGGCCTTCATGCACTCGTGAGTGTTTTCTCGCTCTCACTTTGCTCGCAGTTTGGATTTCAGACCTTTAAACTCTTTGATGCCATGGAAACCTTTATGAAGGTCATGGGTCACACGTACTGCCAACTTCTTTGCGGTGGGTTTTATTTCGCGATGAGTACTTTGGTCTTTAGCTTTACTCTCACGCCGGAAGAGATTCGGGCGATTCGTAAAGACCGTTACGCACAGCTCTTTGTTCTGGCCGGAGTTTCGATTGGGGTTTTCTTGTGCCTCAACTCAGAGGTTCTCGTTCTTCCAGGTCTACTTTGGATGACTGGGTCCGTCGTAGGAGGTCTTTCTGCCTTTGAATTAGGCTGGAAGCTCCGATCCAAATTTCGTCAGGCCTTGGTCTACGGAATTTAATTTTAATCGTTGTCACAAAACGCCGCTCACCAACGTAGTAACGGCAAAAGGAATTTTATATGGCAAAATTTTGGCTTCTTACGATGTTCTCCGCGCTTGCGTTTTCAAGCCAGGGGTTTGCAAAAACTGTTAAATACGAACTGGTCATCAGAAATGAACCCGTGAACATGAGCGGTAAGAAAACCGTTGATTTTGCGCTAACCGTCAATGGCGGTATTCCGGCACCGACTTTAGAGTTCACCGAAGGCGATGACGCCGAGATCACAGTTAAGAACGAACTTAAAAACTCAAACGAAGATGTTTCGATTCACTGGCACGGGATCTTACTTCCACCACTAGAGGACGGCGTTCCGTTCGTGAACACGCCGCCGATCTTTCCCGGCAAGTCTCGCACGTTTAAATTTCCGATCCGTCAAAACGGAACCTACTGGTATCACTCCCACACGATGCTCCAAGAGCAAAAAGGTGTTTTCGGCTCCATCGTGATCCACCCGAAAAAGGAAACGATCAAAGCTGACAAAGAAGCCGTGATCGTCATTTCCGACTGGTCCGATGAAAATGCGGATCAAATTCTTCGTAACCTTAAAAAAGATGGCGACTACTACCTCTACAAAAAAGGAACGATGCGCTCCTATTATGAGGCGATCAAAGAAGGAAAGTTGATGAACCAACTCAAGAATGAGTGGACACGCATGGGAGGCATGGACCTTTCAGATGTGGGTTACGATGCGTTTCTCATCAATGGTAAGCGCGATTCTCAGCTTATAATGGCGCACCCTGGAGAAAAAGTTCGTCTTCGCATCATCAACGCTGCGGCCTCAAGCTACTTCCAGGTCTCTTTAGGTCAGCTTCCGATGACGATTGTTTCTGCCGACGGTAAAGATGTTGAGCCAGTCAAAGCCAACGAAATTTTAATCGGTATGGCTGAAACCTACGATGTTCTTTTCACGGTTCCTGAGCATAAGAACTACGAGTTCAGAGCAACCAATCAAGACGGAACTGGCTACGCATCTACTTTCATCGGCATGGGAGAAAAGGTTTTAGCCAAAGATGTTCCGAAGCCCGATCTGTACGCGACGATGGACCACGACATGAGTGGCATGGATCACTCGATGATGGGCATGGGCGGAATGGACCATTCCAAAATGCAAGGCATGGATCATAGCAAAATGCAGGGAATGGACCACAGCCAGATGAAAGGTATGGATCATTCTCAAATGAAAGACATGGATAAATCTGAGATGCCAGAAATGGATCACTCAAAGATGGACCATTCTAAAATGCCTGAGATGGACCACAGCAAAATGGCCGGCATGGACCACTCCAAAATGGACATGAGTGGAATGGATCACTCGAAAATGGATATGAGTGAAATGGACCATTCGCAGATGCAAGGTATGGATCATAGCCAAATGAAAGGCATGGACCACTCAAAGCAAGGCAAAGCGAAAGAGAAAAAGGCTGACAAGCCAATGGATCACTCAGGCCACTCAATGACTGGTGATGCAACACCGATGTCGATGGGTGACAAAAAAGATTCCGGTGAAGTTGTCGAGACTCTTACGGTCGATAAATTAAAAGCTCTTGAGAAAATGAATTTCCCGAAAGATGCGAAGGTTCACGATCTCAAGCTTGTTCTAAATGGCGATATGCGCAGATACGTTTGGCACATCAACGGCAAAACGATCAGCGAAGATAGACTTCTTACGATCAATCCTGGAGAAATTGTTCGTATCACTTACGTGAACGAAAGCATGATGCACCATCCGATGCACTTACATGGTCACTTCTTCCGCGTGAAAAACGAAAACGGAACTTACTCTCCTTGGAAGCACACGGTTGACGTTCCTCCGATGGGAACAAGAACGATTGAGTTCTACACGGATGAAGTTGGTCAGTGGATGCTTCACTGTCACAATCTCTTCCACATGGACACAGGCATGGCCCGCGTCGTGAAGTACTCAAACTTTGAACCTACGGGCGAGATGGCGATGTGGGATAAGATGGACCATCACATGATGGACCCTTGGTACACTTACGGAAAAGCCGAGGTATCATCAAACCACATGGAAGGAAATTTCAGAATTTCTAACTCGTGGAACGAGTTCTCAGCACGTCTTGAGTCTTCAAATATCAAAGGCAAAAACTTTGAATACAAAGACTTCAACGACAACTGGGAAAACGAAGGCGATCTTTTCTACCGCCGCTGGCTTAACAACTGGACGAATTTGATTGCAGGTGGAACTTTGTACGGTGATCGCGGTCACGCGGTCGTGGGTGTCGGTCACTTCCTTCCGATGATGATTGAAACAAATCTTCTCATCAATCACGAAGGCCAATTCAGACTTGATATTGAGCGCGAGTTCCGCTGGACGAAGAACTTCGTATCGGAACTTGAGTTCACTTGGCGTCCAGGCGATCAAAAAGGTCATAACGAAACTGAGTTTGAACTCTCACTCATGTATCAACCTGTGTGGGCTTGGTCCGCAGGTCTTATGCTGACAAATGATAGCTTAGGAGCTGGGCTTGAATACCAATTCTAAAAAAACAACGGGGGGATGGCGGTCTTTGGCCACTATCTCTCTTTCGATCCTCGCCATCGGTGGCGCTTCGTTCGCTCACAATGGCGAGAAGCACGAGAAAAAAGAAACACACGTTGAACCTGCGGCTTTAGAAAAAGTGGCCCTTGAGAAAATCAACGAAGAGTATCTGAAGTCGGTTAAACCGATCTTTCAGACAAGCTGTATGAACTGTCACGGAGCTGCCGCAAGCCTTCCTTGGTACAACGCTCTTCCTGGCGTGAAACAACTCATCACTTACGACACGACTGAATCCAAAGAGCATCTTGATATGTCGAAAGACTTCCCATTCGGCGGCCACGGAGACTCTCCTACGGAAGATCTCGATGCCATCCAAGAGGCCCTGACAAAAGGAACCATGCCGCCGCTTCGCTATCGCGTGATGCACTGGTCATCTGCCGTATCGGGAGAGGATCTAAAAGCAGTCATCACTTGGATTCAGAACTCAAAACAAGAGCTAGAACAAATTAAAACCAAAACAAAAGGACACGACTTATGAAGACATTTTTCGCAATGGTATTTTCAGTATTTCTAACGACGAGTGCTTTCGCTCAAAGCGGCCACGAAGGTCACGACATGAGTTGGAAGATCGTCAAAAACGAAAACGTTTGCATGGTGACTGAAGCTTACTTCAACAAGCCTCAGATCCCTGTGAAAGTCGGCGGCAAAACTTATTACGGGTGCTGCGACAATTGCAAACAAACTCTGACGACGGACGCTAAAGCCCGCACAGCGACTGACCCAGTTTCAAAAAAGTCAGTTGACAAAGCGACTGCAACGATTGCTGCAAATGACGCAGGCAATGTGATGTATTTCGAGAACAAAAAGAACTTTGAAAAGTACATGAAAGATTCTAGTCTTCATGGCGATACAAAAAAAGAAGATCATGGCGACCACGGAAGCCATCAGGGACACTAACACTTCGTACTACTGGCAATCGCCAACTCCTGTAAGTACATCCCCGGAAGGAAGTAGCAAGGCTGCTTCCTTCTTCATTTAAACAAGGAGTCAAATCTACTCGGAAGAATTGCGATGTGAGAAAACACTGTTATGGATAAAAAAAGACTCTCCCAAATTCTGATCCCTCTTGTTGCAGTCATTTGCTTAGCTCCTGTGCTCGACAGTGCAATGGCGCTACTTGCGGGTGTCCTTGTGGCAGTCTTCTTAGGAAATCCATATTCAACAAAAAGATTTATTCATCCGCTTTTAGGTTTTGCCGTTGCGGGCCTTGGCGCTGGAATGAACCTTAAAACCGTTCTTCAAGTTGGCTTTGAGGGGCTTGGAACGACCTTCGTCAGCATCTCCGCAGTCTGCTTGCTTGGCTTGCTGCTGATGAAGTTACTTCAAGTTGAAAAAGAAGTTGGTATTCTCATCACAGTCGGAACCGCGATCTGTGGCGGCAGTGCGATTGCGGCGATCACGCCAGTATTGCGCGCAAAACACAATTCGGTGAGTGTAGCTCTGGGGACCGTGTTTATCTTAAACGCGGTGGCCCTTCTTTTGTTTCCCGCAATCGGTCACTGGCTTTCAATGTCGCAACATTCTTTCGGACTTTGGAGTGCGCTCGCAATTCACGATACAAGCTCTGTTGTAGGTGCAACCGTCGGATACGGCAAAGTTGCCTCCGAAGTTGGAACGACCGTAAAACTTGCTCGCGCTCTTTGGATCGTACCGATCACTATCGCTTTCGGGTTCTTGAATAAAGCAAAGGACGGCGAACAAAACGCGTCCACTAAAAAGCCTTGGTTTATCGCGTGGTTTCTTCTTGCTGCAGCCCTCGTCACCTGGATTCCGTCTTTGCAGCCTATCGGTCACTGGGTTGAGTTTTCGGCAAAACGCATCCTTGTTCTCACGCTCTTTCTCATAGGTCTAAGCCTCTCAAAAGAGACCATCAAGGCCGTAGGGGTTCGTCCCTTCATTATGGGCATCCTTTTGTGGATCATTACCGCGAGTGTCAGCCTAGCCCTTATACAGGCCCAGATCCTGTAGACTCCATTTAAGGCGTTTCAAACTGCATAGACGCATCATTCCAATACGTTGGAAGCTTCATTTTTACGCCTAAAACCAGAAAATCACTTATTTTTTGAGATACCCCCTTGACCTTCCAATCATTGGAAGCCCGATAGTTATCTTGTAACTAACAAGGAGAATCCAAAATGTATCAACCAATCACCGAAACCATGAGTTTCCAAGACGCAGAATAGAGGTCGCAAATGGAAGCATGGATTTCTACAGTCATCAAATATCGAAAAACCGTCATTGCGGCGGTTCTTATTTTCACCTTTGCGCTGATGTCGCAGCTTGGAGGACTTAAAGTCATCCTGGATACGGACGACGCTCTTCCGCAAAGTCACCCCTACGTTATTACGAATAACCTGATCGAAAAGGTTTTCGGCAATAAGTACTCAGCCGTGATTGGTATCACCGCAACAAACGGCACGATCTACGACGCAAAGGTCTTAGCGAAGGTTAAAAGAATCTCCGACAAGATTCAGCAAGCTCCAGGGGTTGTGAAAAACAACATCAACTCGATGGCATCTCGCAAATCAAAAGCCATCATCGGAACCGAAGAAGGCATGATCGTAAAACAGATCATGGAAAAGGCTCCTGAGACTGCGGCTGAAATCGCGGAAGTCAAAAAGGCTGTCGAATCTAATCCGGTTTTTGAAGACCTACTTGTTTCTAAAGACAAGAAGACGACTTCAATCGTTGCTGAGTTCACGAAAGTCCCTGGCGGATACGCTTCGATTGAGAACTACATCAATAGCATTATTGATCCAGAGCGCGACGCAACGGTTGAGATCTCAACTGGCGGTCTTGTCGTGTTCCTTGCAAACTTAGAAGTTTTCTCACAGCGCATGGGTCCATTTTTCTTGCTAGCACTTCTTATCATTGGTCTTATTCACTACGAAGCTTTCAGAACAGTGCAAGCCCTTGTGCTTCCACTCGTGACGGCAGTC
>JBHIVS010000086.1:0-9636 GCA_041987885.1 Pseudobdellovibrionaceae bacterium
GTTACTGGAACCAATGGAAAAACTTCAGTTTCTTATATGGTCGAAGCTATTTTAAATACAGGTGGTTTAGATACGGGAGTCATCGGTACTGTTAATCATCATTTGAAAGAAACAGTATGGCCTTCAAATATGACGACGCCAGATCCTTTGTTTTTACAAAAACGTCTGCGTGAATTTTGTGATCATGGTGCAAAGGCTGTTGTTCTGGAAGTTTCGTCTCATGCCTTAGATCAACAAAGAGTTGAAAGTATGCCTTTTGATTCTGTGGTATTTACAAATCTCACACGCGATCATTTAGATTACCATGGGACCATGGAAAAATATTTTGAAGCCAAGCAACGTTTGACTAAAGAAATGTTGGATCAGTCTTCGAAGAAAAATTTGCATGCTATTATCAATGGTGATGATAGCTATGGAAAAAAATTACTAGTGTCATCTAAGGCTACCAAATGGTTATATGGCAGATCTCACGCAGATCTTAGTTATCATATTGATCATATGGATTTCACCTTGACCCTTTTTACTGTTAAAACCCCTCGAGGAGCAATTCAGGTTTCTCTTCCTATGTCGGGTGAGCATAATGTGCAAAATGCCGTAGCTGCGATAGGGGTTGGACTGTCTGCGAACTTGAGTCTAGAAACATGTGCTGTCGCTTTAAAGAAGTTCACAGGTGTTCCTGGACGATTACAAAGCGTCCCGAATGAAAAATCGGTGGCAGTATTTGTCGATTATGCTCATACACCAGATGCTTTGGAAAATGTTTTAATTGCCTTACATAAAATTCGTCAGAATATTAAATCGCAGGGTAAAATTTGGACAATTTTTGGTTGTGGTGGAGATCGAGACAAAGGCAAACGTCCTATGATGGCGGCGATTGCTGAAAAATATTCTGACTTTACAGTTGTGACCTCGGACAATCCTCGAACAGAGCAACCGCAAATTATAATTGATGATATTTTAAAGGGATTTAATCATTCGGATAAAGTTTTGAGTTTTGTAGATAGACGAATCGCCATAAAGCACGTGATTTCTCAGGCAAATCAAGGTGACGTAATTTTGATTGCTGGTAAGGGGCACGAAGACTATCAAATTCTTGGAACTACTAAACATCACTTTAGTGACTTTGAAGAAGCCGAAGAAGCGTTGAAAGGCAGATCATGAGAGCATTTGATTTAGATACAGTTGTCCAAGTAACTAAGGCGCAAATTTTATCAACCAAAGAAACTCATTTTACAGGTATCGGAACTGATACACGAGTTGATATGAGTGGGCAGTTGTTTATAGCGTTAAAGGGCGAGGCATTTGATGCTCATCAGTTTTTAAGTACAGCCCTAAGTAAAGGTGCTGCAGGTATATTGATTCATGATCGCACTTTAATTACTGAGGAGCTAAAGTCTAAAGTTACTATTATTTTAGTTGAAGACACTCTGAAAGCTCTTCAGCAGTTGGGAAATTGGGCTCGCCATCAAACCAGAGCTAAAGTAGTTGGCATTACTGGATCTAATGGAAAAACAACAACGAAAGAATTTGCGGCTGCAATTGTTAGTTCTTGTATGAGTGTTCATTATAATAAAGGTAGCTTTAACAATCATTGGGGTGTTCCTTTTACACTATTGCAACTGCCAGTAGATAAAGACGTTGCTTTGGTTGAAATGGGAATGAATCATGCCGGAGAACTTACAGAGTTATCTCACATCGTAGAGCCAGATGTCGTTGTCTGCACAATGGTCGGTAGAGCTCATATGGAGTTTTTTGGAACTATTGAAAAAGTTGCAGATGCAAAAGAAGAAATATATTTATCAGCTCCGAAAAATGCACGCTTGGTTTTTAATATAGATAATCCTCAAACCGTAAAAATGTTTGAAAGAGCAAAGCGTGGAAGAGCAGCGACTTCATTGTTTACTTTCTCTGAAAAAGATTCTAAGGCGACGGTACAGTTGAAAATTAAAAAAGCGACGTTGGACACTTTGATTTTGGAAGGTGTGATCGATGGTGTCGATGGAGAAGCAGAAGTAGCTGTTTTTGGTATTCAAAATTTAACTAATATCATGGCGGCAGCGACGATAGGAATCGCAGTGGGAATGACTGCGGATCAGGTATGGGCAGCTTTGCCAAGATGTCGTACAATTTGGGGACGTAATCAAATTTTAGAGACTAAATCTGGAGCTAAAGTTATTTTTGATGCCTATAATGCGAATCCAGATAGCATGAAAGCATTGATTGATAATATGCAGTTGGTATCGATCAAAGGGAAAAAAATCGGAGTCTTTGGACAGATGCGCGAGATGGGGTCTTTATCTCCGGATTTGCATAAAGAATTGGGTCAATGGGTAGGAGCCGCTGGTTTTTCAGATGTTTTTTTTATTGGCTCAGACCACGAGGCTTTCCTAGAGGGCGTGCAAACATCAGGGTTTAAAGGATCATTGCATATTGAACCTGATTTCAATGAAAAAATAGGGGCAGAGTTAACTGAGTGCTTATCTAATAATGACTTGGTCGCGATGAAAGCGTCCCGAGGAACAAAACTGGAAAGATTTGTTCCGTATGCGGGAGTAATTGATTTTCAAAGTAAATAATCAGACGGAAAAATAGCCGCCTTTTGGTAATAGGGGATTCAAAAAATTTTGTAGTCCCCAAGTGCTGTTTGTTTCATTACTTTGTAATACTTTTTGCAGACTCATTAAAAGTTCTTCATGACCAAGAAATCCGACTATATAATTCCCATTTCGAACTAAATAATAGGGTTGCTGTTCATAGATCATTGAGTTTACAACCTTAATAAGAGGCGAATGAATATCGACTATTTTTTGCTCGGCGCTCATATGTCCACTTACAGGTTCTGAAAAGTCATCGCAGTATAAAATTTCTTGAGTACTGATGACTCCTAAAATTTCACTTGATTCTAAATTAAGATGAGGGGCATCGTCGATAATAGCGAGCAGAGAATTTTTAAAATTTCTGATATATCGCCGAGCTTCTATCATTGGTGTATCCGCGCTAATAGTTATTATTTTATTATTGTAAAAATCGCCGACAGAGAATTCCATAGGGTTTCCTTTCTGTCTCATAACGAGATGTAAATAATGGTCTCTCTCATAATCGAGGTTTTGTAGCCTCTGTCGTAGATTTTAACTCCTCTTTGTAAGCCTTTGATGAAAACTAAGTAGAAGGTGTTAAATATCAAAACAGCAACAGTTTGTTATAAACATATATTTATAAATATTTTTAATAGCCGATAAGTAAGTCAACATGAATGCAATAAGGGTGAATGGAAACAATGGTTACACACTGATTGAAGTGTTAGTTGTCGTGGTCTTAATGGGGCTGACGAGTCTAGCAGTTGTTGGTATCATGAGTGCTTTAAATCAGTCTTTATCAGACTCTAACCAGCGAATGATTTTAAGTACGTTTGGTATGGAGCTAAAAAATCATCTTGGAAAAACACATACAAATGGAATTGGGTACTGCATGGTTCATCCGACAATTGCAGGTGCCAAGTTCTCAAGTAAATCTCTGGGGACCATGCTTAATAGTGTGGGGAATGCCAAACTACAGCAAATTATCAGTGGCGCTAAAGCAAATGCTGGTGATGCGTCTTTAAAAGTGACCTTAGATAATGAAATTCTTTTTACAGGAAACAGTATCTATGGCGGCGACGGTTTGCAAAAATCAGCAGATTATTTGTCTTTACTAAAAAGTGAACTGCACTCTTTTGTTATTCGTAAAACAATCAATGCTTATGTCGTTAATCAGCCCATGGCTATTGTGGTGTCTCCAAGTGTAGGGAAGTCGGAGTACATGTTTTTAGTCTCTGCTCTTCTAGAAAATCAGTTTTACAAAGGTGAAATTCCTTCTGATCCTGCGAACTTGAAAGCAGAACGTACTGGATCTTCTCGCATCGAAGTTAATTTTGTCATAAGAAATATCGGTGGTACTTATTCAATAGTTGATTGTGGTATGGGGACTTTGGCAAGAACCACTGCGTTTGTAGAGTCATGTAAGGCTTTGGGTGCTGATTTTGAATATGTTGTAGATCGTCCCACTATTCCAAGGGGTCAGTGCTATATCCCTCAGTATTATCCGGTTTTAGGGTCTTCACCTGATGGTCTTAAAGAAGGTGTCATTCGTGTGTATACGCCCCTTCGAGCCTTTCTTTGTGAAGGTGCTTTTGGTGGAAAGAGTTTAAACATGCCTTTTTGTACGGGGGAATACTAATGATTAAAAATAATCGTGGTATCTCTATCGTTGAAGTTTTGATTGTGATGGGGTTAGTTGCACTGGTTGCGTCCTTATCTGCGGGATTTGTTGCATCTCAACGTAAGCAAGCAACGCTGAATCGACTTAACGGAATATTTGATAGTTATACTTCCACGGCGCGTTCGGTATTGTCTTTGAGTTCTGCTTGTACAGCTTTATTGCCCAAGTCGGGTCAATATGCTTTGGCAAGTGGAGTGGTAGATTTGGTTCAAGTAAATGGCCAAGACAAATTTAATAAAGCTATTTATGATGATATTTTTTATGTATCTGCCGCTATTTTGAGATATCGGACATTAAGTTTAGATCAGGTTTCGAATTCTTATAAAGATGCGACTTATATTTCTGGAAGCGAACGGGAAATTATCGCAAATCTCGAATTGGAAATTAAACTGCGTCCTGACTTTATGACAGCCGTTGCAGGATTTGACTCTATTCGTGCCACAAAGGTTGTTATTCCTGTTAAGATGTTTGATGAAAGATCGGCATCTTCAAGTCCAAGAAGGTGGTCAGGGGTTGTTTGTTCCGCAGAGGATTCTGAAGAGGCCATTTTTAAAGCTCAAATTTGTAATTTATATGGTGGATCTTTAACGGATGGTTCTTATTGTGATTTTACCAGAGTCGTTAGGAATAACTTACAGGACGCTGTCCATCCCCCAAGTAAAACACAAGTACAAAAAACGACTCAAACTAATACAAATCGAGTTCAGCGTGTTCGATTAAGTGAAATCGTATGCTATATTGATAGTCTAATGATTCTCACTAGAGACCTGCCTTCGGTTCCGTCGAGTCATCAAAAAAGACAGACGACTTACTGTAGACATCCTGGTGGGGACCAGTGGAGCACAGTAAGTAGGGATGCTACTAAGTTCTTTGCGAACTAATTTATCTTGAGGGGGATGAATGAGTTTATGGGGACCTACTTTAAATAATAATCGAGGATCTGTGATGCTAATGGGGCTAGGGATGATTACCTTAGCGACCTCTATGGTTATTGGTGTCACTCTAATGGCAAATAAAGAAGCCAGCCAAAGGCTCTATGAAAGAGAAAGCCTTTCTATCCGAGAAATCAATAATAGCGTACAAACCTTATTGTCTGACCAACGATTTTGTTCTGATTTTGTGAAGGGAGGATTTGCAGGTACTAATAATAGTGCTGTCATTCCTTTCAAAGAATCGTCAGTTAAGGGTTCAGGCAATAGTACCTATGCCAAAAGAACTCGAGAAATCATCAAAGAGTATCAAGATAAATTTAAAACTATTGGCTATGAAGTTAACTCTATTGATTTAGATAATATGCTAGTAACTGCTGATCAAGGACAAGCGGCGGAGAAAACAAAGACTTTCGATATCACAGTTAAAATCAGTAAAATAAATCAAAATGCTGGCGGTATATTTAAAAATGTTAGTTTTGGCAAAGACGGCATAAATCGCAATAATAAGCTTGAACATATTTCCTTGGCACTCACTGAAGAAACTGGTGGTTGTACTGTGTACAAAAAAGCGATGACGGCTTCGACAATTATCGGCAGTCAGGCATTAAGAGACTCTTGTGCTTCTCTGGGTGGGACTATTGATCCGAATACATTTATCTGTCAGTTGCAAAAATATAATCAATTAAACGGAACTGATTCGAATGGATTTAGTGATGGAGTTTTGGATTACTCTAACAAGATTTCCAATACCTCCTATAATTTGTCGGATGCTTTGTGTGAAATGGAGAAAAACATTTTACGAAAAGATCGTAAAAATGTTCCTTCGAGTTATGCATCTGATAAAAATAAGAACTGGACAAATTTTTGTAAAAAACCTCAATGGGGTGGGTGTTACGAAGACGGAAAATATTATTCTCAAGGGGAAACACGAACTGTAACCCATGGGATGAAGGCAAAAAAAATTAAAAACTTTGTTAAAGGGCGTCAGAATAAAACTCTACAACGTCGAGTTACTAGACTTTATATGACTCCTCCGCAGGCGGCGAATGTTCACTCGGCACTTTCGATTAATACGAATGCGGGATTAAATACGACAAATGCTGCTATAGGAAATCTATTGCTTGGAGGTTTGGGGGCCGGACTTTTTGGGGGCGATGCTGGATTTGGTTTGCAGGTAGCTGGATTAAATTTTTTAGCGATTTCTGCTTTTGGCGCGGGCCCTGGAGTTGCTGTCGTGGCTATCGTTATTGCGCTAATGGGTAAATGCGATAAAGGACGTGTTCATGTTACTAGTGTTTGTAGAGATGGAAAAATGGAAGATGATTCTTTTGTTTATCAAACACAACGTCGAAAAAGATTTAAATGCAAATGGAATGGTGGGCAAACGATAGCGACAACTTCTGAGGAAAGTATCGCTGATAATGTGAATAAATCTGTTACTAAGTCTAATAATAATTTGTTGGTTTATGATCAAAGTATTTTAAAGGACTCTGATTACGCAAATGTGAGTCAGCACTTGATTGATAAAGCAGCGGCCGAAGAGGAAGCTTTAATTATCAAAGAAATTAGTGAAGCGAAAACATTGGTAGATCTTATTGAAAAAGATGATGAGTTTATTGTTGATGATGAAGCAGAAAAATACTCTTCAGAGGTACTAAAAGCTTATCGTAATAAAGAACAGCAACTGTTGGCAGCTCAACAACAAAAAATTAGTTTATTAGAGGCAAAGATAAATCAACTGATCAGTGATTCAAATTCTTCGGGTGCGAATCCTTCAGAGATGGCTTTGCGCTTAAGCCAATTAAAAAAAGAACATCAGACCTTAACCTCTGAGTTGGCACTTTATAATAAATATCAATCGACGATCTCAGGTTTAGACTCAAAAACTGTGTCGACGCAATTGAATGATTTAAACAATATGAGTGCACTTTTGACGTCTGTTAAAACCTAATAATAACAAGTACTTATAAAGTTTTTCTTGTGTTTTCTTTGCCGCTGTGATAAATCCTTCTTTTCTCCATTTTAAAATGGAAAATCATAGGGGGATGATCACAGCATGCTTTATCAGTGGCTCTATTCGTTAGCGGACTCTTTTTCTCCATTAAATGTTTTCAGATATATTACTCTTAGAACATTTATCGCCTTTTTCACCGCATTTATTGTTTGTTGGTGGTATGGACCTCGCTTCATCAAGCGTTTACAGCAAAAACATTTTGGACAGGCTATCAGAGATGATGGACCTCAAAGTCACAAGAAAAAAGCAGGAACTCCGACTATGGGTGGAGGATTGATTCTTCTTTCGACTTTGATTCCTTGTTTATTGTGGGTAGATATTTTTAATCCTTTGGTTTTAGGTGTTTTAATAGTTACTTGGGGCTTTGGATTAATTGGTTATTTAGATGATTGGTTAAAAGTCAGCAAAAAGAACTCAAAAGGCTTGAGTGGAAAAATTCGCTTAGCCGGAGAGTTTTTAATTAGCGGTTTAGTTGTTTTGTATTTGGTACACTTCCAAGGTTTAAGCACTGAAGTAACGATTCCTTTCTTTAAGACTGTGGCTTTTGATTTAGGATATTTTTACGTTGTCTTTGCGGCTTTGGTTATTGTGGGCACTGCAAATGCGGTGAATTTGACCGATGGTCTTGATGGACTGGCGATTGTTCCTGTGATGGTTTCTGCGGCCACACTGGGTTTATTTGCCTATGTGACCGGTCACTATGCGATTTCTTCTTATTTACAGATTCCGCATGTTGCGGGGGCTGGGGAACTTACTATTGTTGCCGCGACTATTGTTGCGGCAGGGATGGGATTTCTTTGGTTTAATACTTATCCTGCACAAGTTTTCATGGGGGACGTGGGGTCGTTGTCATTAGGTGGTTTCCTAGGGACGATGGCGGTTCTAACTCAAAATGAATTATTGATGTTGATACTAGGGGGAGTTTTCGTAATTGAAGCTTTATCTGTGATCACTCAAGTTATTTCTTTCAAAACGACGGGCAAGCGTGTTTTTAAAATGGCTCCGATTCATCACCACTTTGAATTAGGTGGTTTGACAGAGACAAAAATTATCGTTCGTTTTTGGATTATATCTATATTGTTAGCTGTTCTAAGTTTAGCGACTTTAAAGTTGAGGTAAGTAATGTTTAAAGAATTTAGTGATTTAAAAGACAAGCGTATATTAGTTGTAGGCTTAGGAAAAACAGGTGTGTCGTTGATGCACTTTTTAACAAAATATGGCGCTCAGGTTACGGTAACTGATCATAAATCAAAACCAGAATTATCTACGCAGTTAGAGCAATTAGGCGATTTACCAATCAAGTATGAATTGGGTGGTCATAGTCCTAAGACTTTTATTGCTCAAGACCTTGTGATTCTTTCTCCAGGGGTTCCAAGCAATCTAAAGATTTTTGATTATGCTAGATCTCAAGGAATTAAAATTACGGGCGAATTTGAATTCTCTGCCGGATTTATCAAAGAGCCGGTTATCGCTTTGACGGGAACAAATGGTAAAACGACGGTCGCTCGCTTGACTGAAGCTATTCTTAGAGAATCAGGTGTTAAAACTTGGGTGGGTGGAGCTAATGAAAGACCTCTTGTAGATTATCTTTTGCAAGAGGAAAGAGCTCAGGTTGTTATCGCAGAAGTTTCTAGCTTTATGCTTGAGCATTGTGACAGTTTTACTCCAGGTAATATCGTATTTACTAACTTGGCGGAAAACCATTTAGATAGATATCGTTCTATGGAAGAATATGTGAATGCGAAAAGACGTATTTTCAAAAACACGAATCAAGCTACGACAAGCATTTTAAATGCGGACGATAATGCTGTTGTTGAATTGGCACGTGATCCAGCTGTTCAAAGAGGACGTATTTTCTATTTCTCTCGTAAACCAGCGTTAGAGCCTCAAATTATGAATATTGGTGGAGCTATCAACATCGGAGATGAAATTCGTGTTCGTACGGGCCCAGAAATTGAATCTTTCAATATCAAAAACATTCGTATGAAGGGTAAGCATGCCATTGAAAATATCATGGCTGCTATTTTGGCTTCGCGTGAACACGGAGCTACTCGTGAAGCAGTTCAAAAAGTGATCGAAGGCTTTGCTGGATTACTTCATAGAATTGAGTACGTTCGTAAAGTTGGTGGAGTTATGTTCTATAACGACTCGAAGGCTACGAATGTTCATGCGGTACTTAGAGCTTTAGATACTTTCGATGAAAATGTTATTTTGATCGCAGGTGGTAAAGATACAAATCTAAATTATGAGCCTCTTCGTAACTCTGTGAAGAAAAAAGTAAAGACTTTGATCTTGGTTGGTGAAGCGAAAGAAAGAATCAACCGCGACCTTGGTGATTATTCGGAAACTTTCTTGATCGGTACTTTTGAAGAAGCTGTGTTAATTGCTTACCAAAAGTCAAGAATTGGGGACATCGTTCTACTGTCCCCAGGA
>JBHIVS010000087.1:0-9609 GCA_041987885.1 Pseudobdellovibrionaceae bacterium
TTTCTCCGCGTCCTAATGAATAGGACTAGGAAGGTTCGTCAGGGAGTGAACATGGATGTTCGTAAAATACTCTCGACGGGCACCTGCTTCATGATGTTATCAGCTTGTGGTGCAAAATCCGTCGAAACAGTTTTTCCAGAAAAAAATTCTTATGACTCAAGCTATTGCTCGGGACAAGCAATTTCAAATCAATTTATTGTGCAATGGGAGGACGGAAGTTTCTCAAAAGAAACAGCATCCGATGCTGATGTTTTTGAAAGAAAATTTTTAAAACCTCAACTCGAAAAAATTCGCTTCGTCGAATACGATCGAAAAATTCAACTCTCTCGCAGCGAAGTCACAAGTTCTGCAAACTCTGATTCCTGGGGACAATCTATGATCCAAGCAGATGCTCTATGGAACCAAGGAATTCAAGGCGAAGGAGTCATTATCGGCATTGTTGATTCTGCTGTGGACTATACTCATACACAGCTCATTTCCAGAATTGCTCTCAATGAAAAAGAAATTCCAGCAAATGGAAAAGACGACGACGGAAATGGTTATATAGACGATTATTACGGCTATTCTTTTATCTCTGGAGAAACAACTCGCTCTGGAAGTGGGCATGGTACTCATGTGTCTGGAATCGTGGCCGCTGATTCAACCAAAGGAAATATCAAGGGTGTTGCTCCAAAAGCTAAACTGATCCCTGCACCTTTTATCGGAAGCTCTGGCGGAGGATCTTTGGCAGACGCCGTACTGGCTTTACAATATGCCGCCAATCGCGGAGCTCAAATCATTAACGCCAGCTGGGGTGGTGCACCCTGTGTTCAATCTTTACGTAATGTTTTTAAAGAGTTAGAACAGAGAGATATTATCATTGTTGTTGCCGCAGGTAATGACGGATTGGATGTCGATATCTATCCTGAGTACCCCGCTTCGTTTAATTTTAGCAATCAGATCACCGTTGCTGCCTCTTCGATGTATGACTATATGACCTCGTGGTCAAATCGCGGTTACAACACTGTTCATTTGGCAGCTCCCGGGGAAAATATCCTCAGCACTCTTCCCTATAATTCTCAAGGCACAATGGATGGAACCAGCATGGCTGCGCCTTTTGTGACCGGTGGTGCGGCTCTCTTGAAGGGGGCCTTTCCTCAAGCAAGCGCAAGCCAAATTAAACAGGCAATTTTAAGCTCTGTCGATGTGACCTCTGGACACGAATTTAAAGTAAATACTCAAGGTAGATTAAATATTCTAAAAGCATATCAGAAGCTTTCTGAAATAATTCAATTAAAACAATAATTTAAGTCGATTTTACGCGGGGCCCATTCTCATGCTCCGCGTCTCTAAATTAAGATGATTCCTATTCATAGAGTGTTAGATTGATTCCCTGTTTTTTGGGGAGTCATTCCTCAATAGAGAAAAGGAATTGTATGAACTCAGAAGTTTCATCTGGTATACAGGCAAAATTAGCTGATCTTGATAAAAGAAATGAATTAGCAATTGCTGGTGGCGGAGCTGCACGCATTGCTAAACACAAACAAGGTGGACGCCTTTCCGCAAGAGAGCGCGTAGAAGTTCTTTTAGATCCAGGTAGTTTTGTAGAAATGGATCGTTTCGTTACTCATCGTTGTACAAATTTTGGAATGGACAAAACCGCGGTTCCTGGTGATGGCGTCATCACAGGTTACGGCCGTATTAATGGAAAACTTGTCTATTTATCATCTCAAGACTTTACGGTTATTGGTGGATCAATGTCTCGCACTCAATCCAACAAAATTTGCAAAGTCATGGATCTTGCTATTAAAAATGGCGCTCCTTTTATTTCAATCAATGACTCTGGTGGAGCTCGTATCCAAGAAGGTATCGAATCACTAGGTGGATATGCAGATATCTTTACTCGCAATGTAATGGCATCGGGTGTGATTCCGCAAATTACTGCGATCATGGGGCCTTGCGCTGGTGGAGCAGTTTATTCTCCGTCAATCACAGACTTTGTTTTCATGGTTAAAGACACGAGCTATATGTTCGTAACAGGACCTGATGTTATCAAAACTGTTACTCATGAAGATGTCACAAAAGAAGACCTAGGAGGAGCAACAACTCACTCTAGCAAATCAGGCGTAGCTCACTTTGCTGCTGAAGATGACAAACATTGTTTGTTGCTTATCAGAGAGCTTATGAATTTCTTGCCTGCAAATAATTTGGATGATGCTCCTTCATTTGAGATGAATGATCGCCCAGATCGCATGACAGATTCTTTGGTTAACTTAATTCCTGAAAATCCAAAAAAACCTTATGATATGCTATCTGTAATCACGGAGTGCGTGGATGAAGGTTACTTCCTTGAAGTTCATAAGCACTACGCAAATAACATCATCGTCGGCTTTGCACGTTTCAATGGAAAACCAGTAGGTATCGTAGCTAATCAGCCGAACGTTTTAGCTGGTTGTTTGAATATCGAAGCGTCACGCAAGGCGGCTCGTTTCATCCGCTTCTGTGATGCCTTCAACATTCCTATTGTCTCTTTTGTCGACGTTCCAGGATTCCTTCCAGGAAAAGATCAAGAGTGGAATGGTATTATCACTCACGGTGCAAAATTGCTTTATGCTTATGCTGAAGCAACAGTGCCTAAAATTACTTTAATCACTCGTAAAGCTTACGGTGGTGCTTATATCGTTATGGGCTCTAAGCTTTTGAGATCTGATATTAACCTTGCTTACCCGTCTGCCGAAATTGCAGTTATGGGGGCTGATGGTGCGGTAAATATTATCTTTAGAGAACAAATTAAAAATGCTGCTGATCCAGCTGCAGAACGTGCTCGCCTAACAGCTGAGTATGAAGCAAAATTCTCTAATCCTTATGTTTCTGCTGAGCTTGGCTACACTGATGAAGTTATTGATCCTTCTTTAACTCGCAAACGCATCATTGATTCATTGGAAATGCTTAAGAGCAAACGTGATGTAATGCCGGCGAAAAAGCACGGAAATATTCCACTTTAAGGAGCTCAAGACATGGCATTATTTAAAAAGATATTAATCGCAAATCGTGGTGAGATTGCTATTCGCATTACTCGCGCTTGTCGTGAGCTTGGAATTTCTTCAGTGGCAGTATTTTCTGATGCTGACAGAGACAGTCTTCATGTGTTTTTGGCTGACGAGGCTTACCATATTGGACCTTCTCCTTCTAAAGAGAGTTATTTGAACTATGAAAAAATCATCGAAGTTTGTAAAAAAGCAAACGTAGATGCTGTTCATCCTGGATATGGTTTTCTATCTGAAAATACAGTCTTTGCTCAAAAGCTTAAAGAAGCAGGCATCACTTTCATTGGACCTACTGTTGCGAATATCGAAGCAATGGGCGACAAACTTTCTGCAAAATCTTTGATGAAAGTTGCAGGTGTTCCAACTGTTCCTGGTAGTGACGGTGGCGTTGAAACTGTTGAAGAAGCTAAGTCTATCTGTGAAAAAATCGGCCTTCCAGTTATCATCAAAGCCTCTGCAGGTGGCGGTGGTAAAGGTATGCGCGTCGTAAGACAAATGGACGAACTAGAAAGCGCATTCCGCGCATGTCGTTCTGAAGGTCAAAATTACTTTGCAGATCCAACTGTTTATATCGAAAAATTCATCAACGATCCAAAGCATATCGAAATTCAAGTTTTTGGAGACACACATGGAAATCACGTTCACCTATTTGAACGTGAGTGCTCTGTACAGCGTCGTCATCAAAAAATTATCGAAGAATGTCCATCACCATCTGTTCCCAATGAAGTTCGTTTAAAAATGGGTGAAGCGTCTGTAAGAGCCGCCAAACAAATCAACTACGTAGGCGCAGGAACAATTGAGTTTATTTTCGACAATAAAACAAAAGAGTTTTATTTCATGGAAATGAATACTCGTTTACAGGTTGAACATCCTATTACAGAAATAGTAACTGGATATGATCTCGTAAAAGAACAAATCCACGTAGCTGCTGGTAAGCCTTTGTCTTTCAAACAAGAAGACATCAAACAAAAAGGTCACGCGATTGAAGCGCGTATCTGTGCTGAGGACCCTGTAACCTACAAGCCTCATCCAGGCGTGATCAGAGCTTGTAGACATCCACAGGGCCCTTTCATGCGTGTGGATTCTTATGCTTACCCTGGCTATGAAGTTCCTATCTATTACGATCCAATGATTGCAAAGGTTATCACATGGGGTGAAAACCGCACGGAAGCTATTGATCGCATGCAAAGAGCATTGTCTGAGTTCGTTCTTACCGGAATTAAGACAAACATTGTTTTGCATAAAACAATTTTAGGCCACCCAACATTTGTTAATGGAACTTATACGACTCAATTTATTGAAAAGAATTTTGAAGTTATTGAACCTCAACTTTTCAAAGAAGTTGAAGACCCTGTGTTTCTAATCGCTGCGGCAATTGCGGCATATAACGACAGAAAACAAAAAGACGTTCGTCATTTAAACATGACGTCTAATTGGAAAAATATCGGTCGTAAACTTCAATTGAGGGACTAATTATGTATTTCGAAGCAGAATTAAAAGATAAAAAATACAAAGTCGACGTAACAGAGCACAAAGCTATGTGGAAAGTCTCTCTTCAAGAAGAGGGCAAAGACTGGGTTCATTACGATATTTCTAAAAATGATTTTAAAAAAGCAGAGCAGTACTTTTCTTTTTTGTTCCAAGGAAAGTCTTATTTAATTGATGTTCTTGGCCAAGACACTGAATACACAGTCTTTACAAGAAACTCTTTTAGATCTATCAAAGTATTCAATGATGAAATGCTATTACATGAATCTTTGAAAAAAGGTGGCGCTTTCGGAGGTGATCTAGAATTGAAATCTGGTATGCCTGGAAAAATCATCGAAATCTTTGTTAAAGAGGGCGATATCGTAAAAGCCAACAAGCCTTTACTGATCATGGAAGCCATGAAAATGGAAAATGAAATGCGCTCTACTCGTGATGTAAAAATTAAAGAAATCAAAGTTAAACAAGGTGATTCCGTTGAATCTGGAGCTGTCTTGATTAAATTTGAAGATCCCTAGATCTAATAGCTATAGTTCAAATAAAAAAGGAGTGGTAATCACTCCTTTTTTATTTCATAGCAAAATTTTCAACTTCTATCATTTATGACAAGCTCAGCAACGGCAAAATTACTCTCTGTCGTTAACTCTCTCTTCGATTCTCTTCTTTTCAAAAATACCAACAGCAATAACTGAGATTTCATACAAAAACAATAAAGGTGCTAACATCATTGTCATACTAATCACATCCGGCGGAGTAATGACAGCCGCCAAGATAGCCATTAACATAACAGCATAACGACGATACTTCTTAAGCATATCCTGACTGACAAAACCCAACATACCCAAAACAATAATAATCAGAGGCAGCTCAAACGACACACCAAACATCAAACACATTTGAGTAAAAAACCCCATATATTGTTCAATGGAAATCATCGCCTTGTCTGTACTACCGCCAAAGCCCATCAAAAATTCAAAAGCCATCGGTAGCGCAATATAATAAGAAAAAGCACAGCCCGTTACAAAAAGTAAACTTCCAAATCCAATAAATCCAAAAGCATATTTTTTTTCATTTGAATATAAACCAGGAGCAATAAATCTCCAGATTTGAAAAAAGATAAACGGACAAGCCAAGATCACTCCGCAAATTACTGATAACTTAAGATGAGCAATAAATTTATCCATGGGGCCAGTATAAATAAGACCACCCTCTGGAAGATATTTTTGGATCGGCATTCTGACAAAATCAAAAAGAACTTCACTGTAGGCATAACAAACTAAAGTTGCAATAGCCACACAGATTAAAGAATTAATAAGGCATGTACGCAAGTCCGCTAAATGTTCATGCAATGTTTGAGATTTTGATTCTAGATCTTTTGCTTTCATGATTTTTTGCCGTCGTCTTTTTCTGTAGAATCACTAAAAGATAATTGCTCTGGAGCAGCAGATGTTTGTTTATCTAGCACATAGATCGGATCAATATCTTCTTGAAGAGCAGATTCTTCCGCAAGTTGAGTCTTCGCAGATTCATTATGAAGTTCTTCGCGGCGCTGACGAATTTTTTGTTCTAGCAAATCTTCATCAATTCGAACCTGTTCTTTGATTTCATCACTTAAGACATTCGTCGATCGTTTTAGTTCATTCATAAAGCGACCTATTGTTCTTGCTAATTGTGGCAATTCTTTGGGCCCAATTACAACTAGAGCAATAATTCCTAATAAAATGATTTCAGACATCCCTAAGCCAAACATGGCGTCAGAATAGTGGAATCACCCCTGCTTGCCAAGCTTTACTTGATCGTGCGGGGGCGACAAAATACCCATTTCTAAAAGCTTTTCACGAGCTGAATTAGACCCCGTTAAGAGATATTTTTCATATAAGCGCATGATATTGGTGTCAGATTGAGCATATGATTTTTCAGATATATAGTTCAATAGCTCTACTAAATCTAAAAATCTGTTAGAAACTGTCTTGTACAATTGCTGATGCGTATTTTCATTTCGAGCAGACGATAACAACGAATATGCAGAAGCCCCCATTTGGACATAGTAGTCAATATCGACAATTTTACGTGATAGCGATTCTCCGAAAAAGCCACTTATATAGAGGGCTCGCTCTCCCAATCCCTTCAAGAGCCGAGATTTTACTGGCTCTGGTTCAATTTGAGCTTTTAAATACATCTCTGCGAGCGTTTCCGACTGCTCAAGCTTACTAGCATCTACATAGTCTTGTAATAGGTGAACTACGTAGCTCTGTAAATAAGGCTCTAGAGCCATTTTCTTCTTTTCACAACCCTCGATAATTAGGGTTCTAAAATAGTCTTGAGCATTCAAAAAAATAATCTCAGCCAATACAAGCCTCGCTGTTACTATATTTTATTATAACAAATAAGAACTTTATTCCGGTTAAATTTTATAAGAAATATCTCAATCTAAGTCGTTTTTTTCACATCCTGTGGCCCTACCAAGCTTACAACGCTATGGCCTCCGAAAATCTTCTGGGCCAAAGCCAAGATTGCCTCTGGAGTCACTTCATAATATCGCTCCGTAACGTCTAAGCTTTCTCTGTAATCAAGACCATAAATATCATCAAATAACAATGCACTACCAACCGTACCTTTTCTCTGCAAATCGATATCATGTCTTCCAATAATATAGCGTTGCGCGCGAGCGAGTTCTTCAGCTGAAACTTTAACATCAACAAGTTTTTTGAACTCTTGTCTTAACATCATAATAGCTTTGTCGGCTTTCTCTGGAGAACACCCGATATATCCACCAAAATATCCACACTCAAGTCCTTCCATGCGCATCGGTGATACCGTATAGGCCAGAGAATTTTTATCTCTCAGCTCAACAAATAAACGCCCCCCCTGACCACTCAAGATAGATTGCATAATCTCTAAGGTAAATCGCTCAGGGCTGGATAAAGTTAAACCTGGGTACCCTACAATAATATGACTTTGTTCTTTTTTTAGTTCTTGAAAAAGATGTACATCTTTTTCAATCTTTGGCGCAGGAAAAGAATTTTGAATCTTATTTCCCTTGGGAAGATTTTTCGTCAAAGAGTTTAATCTCTCGATCCATTTTTCTTCATTCACATCACCAACGATAGAAAAAGTCATATTTTTGCTACTGCACATTTGTGCATAATATTTTTTAATATCATCCGTCGTAATTGCATCCACCGATTCAGTGGTCCCAACAATATCCCGAGAATAAGGATGGTTCTTAAAAATCTCTTTCATAAAAGCTAAAACGCAAAGCTGGGCAGGGTTGTCGTTGCGCGACTTAATTTGATTTTTAAGAATCGTCTTTTCTCTTAAAAGTATAGACTCATCGAATTTCGGATTCACTAAGGCATCTTCGAAAATTTCACTCATCTTATCTTCAAATGGTGAAAGATAGTCCATAGACATTCCCGCGGAATTACGGCCCCCGAAGGCACCCATTCCAGCAGCCATTTCATCTACTTTGAGATTAATTTCATCTTCAGTATATTTTTCGGAACCACTAAGCCAAGTTCTAGAAAAAAGCTCCGTAGTTCCCTCAAGATTTTTATTTTCAATTCGCACGCCCCCAAGCATTGCCATCTTAAATGCTACGTAAGGAGTTTCTTTCTGCTCTCTAATCAACAGTGTAGCTCCAGAATCTAACACTACTTTTCGAGTTTTAGGTTTTTCTGAGCTCGCGCTAGCTTTAATATTAAATTTTTTTGCTTTAAAGTTATTTTTTATACTTTTGTTTTTACTAAGTTTGGCTTTTTTAATTGCGGCGCTTAATCTTTTCGAATAGCTCAGTATGCTCTTTTTTGTAGTTGTTTCATCTAAATCCGTCATAACGATTACATTAAATGCAGATGGAGATAGATATTTTTTTGCAACTCTTTGAATATCTGCAGGAGTTAAAGCATAAATATCCCGCATATATTTTTTGTAGTAGTTATGGTCTCCGTAATAGAATTCATTACTTCCAGCTTTGCGAGCTAGATTATCTACTGTTTCAAGAGAATAAACTTCATGAGAAGCAAAGTTGGTAATGGCTTTTTGTACTTCTTGAGACGTCGGCAAAGTCATGATCGACTCGCAAATTTCTTCAGTCACCTCATCTAGAGCTGAAATTAAATTTTCTTTCTCGACATTTAGTGAAATTGCAAAAAGTCCCTCATCCTGCATGGTATAAGCAAATGCTCCCGCACCATTTGCTAAAGGCTTTTGTATTCTTAATCTATTCGTCAGACGTGAAGAATCACCTTGCCCTAGGATCATAGCCAGCACTTCCAACGCAGGAATATCTTTACCTTTTACGTTGGGAATTCTCCAAGAAATATAACTCGATGTTTGTGCAAATTTTGTTTGCTCTACTTTTACATTTATCTTGGTTTGTTTGGGTTCTTTGAGTCTTGTTACTTTTTTTAATTTATGGGGATGAAAGGATCCAAAGATTTTGGTAATTTTTTGTTTCATTTCTTTGGACTCGAAATCACCAGAAACAACTAGAAACATATTCGAAGGTACGTAACGTGAATCATAGTACTGACGAATTTTTTTAGCACTCACGGTGTTTACAACCTTATCGTATCCAATTACCGGAATTCCATAAGGTGATTTTTTAAACATCGTCGAAAAAAGTAGCTGGCTTGATCTTCTTCCAGGACTATCATTGCCTCGTTTTATTTCCTCAATAACAACTTCGCGCTCGTTATCTATTTCCGTAGGATCAAATACTGGATGGCCCATCATTTCCGAAATAACATCTAATGCGACATCCGTAAATTGCTTGGAAATAGTTACGTAAAATACAGTTTGATCAAAGGATGTATAGGCATTTAGCTCTCCACCAGATCCCTCAACAGCGGCTGCAATTTCTCCGACCCCATACTTTTGCGTCCCCTTAAAGACTAAATGCTCGATAAAATGAGAGATTCCCTCTTCTCCTTTTTTTTCATCGGCAGAGCCTGTTTTCACCCACATTTGAACTGAGACAACCGGGGACTTGTGACTTTCAATTAAAAGTACATTTAGACCGTTTTTTAGTTGAAATTTTTTGGACATAAACTACATAACTCCCATGGCTTTTGGCGTATATATTCATATTCCGTAC